>JAHIOG010000568.1 GCA_018895675.1 bacterium | reverse complement strand
GTTTTTGACTTTAAGGGCGCCATAAAGACGGTTGAAATTTTACTAATGTTGCACTGCCTATTTTCATAGAGTATATTTCAAATTGGAAAAAGGAGAAAATCGTGTCGGGAGTGAGATCCCGACATAACTTAAACACCTAAACCTGTTTGATTCATAACTGTCTCGTTCCCAAATTGAATTTGGGAACGAGATGAAACCCGGGATTGTCCTAAAAGGTTGTTAAGGTGTTAGGAGTAAGCTTATAATACAACTCGCAGGACGTCTCTGTTCTGTCCGGTCCTCAGACCGGACGGGATTCTATATCGTCCTTTCATGCTTTTGGGACAGCCTCTTTAATGTTCAATTTATTGGTTATTTAAACCAGTTTTTTCCCGCGCGGTGTGTAAGCGGTATGCAGCAATTTATGGCTTTTGTGTCCGCATGGTCCGTCGGTGAGAAATTCAGAATAGAGCCTTGTTACTGCAGGATTCTCATAGGATTTCCGGACTTCGGAGGATTCATCTTCGGCGTAGATCGCTTTAGCGCGGGCAGCGCGGATCTTTTCATCGGTCGGGATCGGCATACCGCCGCCGCCCAGACATCCACCGGGGCAAGCCATGAATTCGATGAAATGACATTCACCCATTCTGCCGCCGGCTTTTATATCGTCAAGAACTTTCTTGGCGTTGGCAGTGCCGTGACATACCGCAACTTTCAACGTGACGCCCTTCAGCCAGTTCCAATCGGGAACAAGATGTTTCAGGATGTCCGGCACGGGCCCGACTTTGGCAATAGGCAATTCCACATAGCGAACGCCTTCAAAGCCGCGCACCGGAACAATCCTGGCGTGATCGAACAGATTCTCGATCTTTTCGCCGGAAATGAATTCATATACCGAGCGGAGAGCGGATTCCATGACGCCACCGGTTGCGCCGAAAATAACGCCGGAACCGGTAGCAGTTCCAAAAGGATCATCGAAATCCGATTTTTTCATATTTACCAGGTCTATGCCGGTTTCCTTAAACATCTGGGCCAGTTCGCGTGTGGTTAAACCATAGTCAATGTCCTTAAAACCGGAATCGTTCATTTCAGGACGATTACATTCGAATTTCTTTGCCGTACAGGGCATTAAGGCAACCGTGACAATATCAGCCGGATCGATATTATTGAGTCCGGCATAATAGGTTTTAATAACCGAACCGAACATCTGCTGCGGGCTTTTGGCAGAGGAGACATGTGCTAACATTTCCGGATTAAAATGTTCGATATATTTTACCCAGCCCGGTGAACAGGATGTAAACTGCGGCAGGGCTTGCTGCTCCTTTTTCACAAGCGCATTATATAATCGCAGAATTAATTCCGTGCCTTCTTCAATAATTGTAAGGTCTGCCGTAAAGTTTGTGTCAAATACTTTATCAAAGCCACAATAGCGCATTGCTGTATTCATTTCGAATGTAAGTGGTTTACCGGGTTCCAGTCCGAAACATTCTCCGAACGCCGAGCGCGGGGCGGGAGCGGTCTGGATGACGACATGTTTTGTCGGATCATCGATTGCCGCCCAGATTGCGTCTGACGGATCGTTAGCATGTAATGCGCCGGTAGGGCAGCGGTTGATACATTGACCGCAATTGATGCAGATCAACTCCGCCATGGGATTATCCATAAATGTTCCGATATGGGTTTCAGCGCCTTTATTCATAGCCTCATAGACGCCGACTTCCTGCAGATCGATACAGGTGCGTATACAACGCCGGCACATGATACATTTATCCATATCGCGGACAATTGCATAGGAAGATTCATCACGACCGTAAGTCGGTTTTTCAACATGTCCGAAGCGGTAAAAATCGACGCCGTATTCATTGGCTAATTTCTGTAGCTCGCAATTGTTATTCCGAACACAAGTATAGCATTCGCCATAGTGATTCGAAAGCAGAAGATCGAGTATATGACGGCGCGCCTGGCGGACTTTACGGGTGTGAGTATGAACATTAATCGCTTGAGTGATCGTAAAAGCGCAAGACGCCTGAAGCGTTCTATATCCTTCAATCTCTACAACACATATCCGGCACACGCCGCTGATACACAGGTCTTCATGATAGCATAATGTAGGAATGTTTATTCCGATCTTTCCGGCAGCTTCGAGAATAGTGGTTCCCATTGGAACCCGGATCTCTTTATCGTCGATAGTGACTTTAATAAGCGCACCAATCGCCTCAATATTCACCGGTATTTTTACGGAAGCCGTTTTTGTACTTTTAGGAGACCGGGTTGTTTCTTCAAATAATTTATCTTTATCTTGCATAATGCTCCTCCTTAGTCAGCTTCCGGCACGCGGCCAAGGATTTCTGGTTTAAAATTGTCAACAATAGATAAGAATGCGTTAGGACTTGATTGGCCAAGACCGCATTTTGATGCATTCTGAATCGTTTCACATAATTTTTTCAATTCATTGAGATAGGTAAAGGAACAACGTCCATTTTCGAGCATTTCGATACCTCCGAGCAGCTTCGGATTGCCATCCCGGCAAGGCGTGCATTGTCCGCAGGATTCTTCCACGAAGAATTCAAGGAAGTTCCTGGCTACTTGCAGCATATCGGTATCAGGCCCGAAAACAATAATTGAACCGCCCGATCCGATATCTTCGAAAGCAATTGTTCGGTTAAAATCTTTTTGTGATATACAATGACCGGAAGCGCCGCCGATCTGGACTGCTTTTGTGTCTTCACCGCCAACTTCTTTTAATAATTCGGAAACCTTAATTCCGAAAGGAAACTCGTAAATACCGGGACGTTCGCAATCGCCTGAGATGCTGAAGATCTTCATGCCCTTCGATTTTTCTGTTCCATGAATATTGAACCACTCGGAACCTTTTACAATTATCAGGGCTGAATCAATAAAAGTTTCGACATTGTTGACGATTGTCGGATTACCCTGAAATCCTGTGTCAACAGGGAAGGGCGGACGGTTGCGAGGTTCACCGCGATAGCCTTCAAGAGATTCAATCAAGGCAGTCTCTTCACCACATACATAAGCGCCGGCTCCCATCCGGATTCGGATATCAAAGTTAAAACCATCTTTTCCGAGGATATTTTTTCCAAGCAGATGTTCCGACCGGCGATTTTCCAGAGCTTCTTCAAGGTACTTTTTCATATAGAGATATTCACCACGCAGGTAGATGAAACCTTTTGAAGCGCCGATGGCATAAGCGCCAATCGTCATTCCATCAAGAAGGAAATCGGTATGTTCGTAGAGTAGCATACGGTCTTTGAAAGTCCCCGGTTCACCTTCATCGGCATTACAGACGACATATTTATTTTTGCCTTTTGCGGCGCCGGCGAGCTGCCATTTAACAGCAGTAGGAAAACCTGCGCCTCCGCGACCTTTTAGACCGGATTCACGGATAGTATTAATGATTTCCGAGCGCGACATACTAAGCGCTTTTTTTATTGCTTCAGCAGGTTTTAAATCATGATCCAGAATCGGACCGGCTTTCTTAACATCTGAGGGAACAACTTTCGGAAAGTCGCTCTTTAAAAAATCTCTGCGGCAATCCGCTATGATTTGAGACGCTTTCTCTGGATCTACCTTTGCAAAAAGACGATCATTGATCATCAGGGCCGGTCCCCGATCGCACATTCCAAGGCAGTTTGTATATTCGAGTGTGAATTTTCCATCTTTTGTTGTTTCGCCGAATTTGATGCCCATTTCATTTTCCAGCTGGCGGGCAACATTTGATTTGCCGGCGAGATCACAGGAAATTGTCCGGCATAGCCGGATGACATATTTGCCCTGTTTTTCCTTCGTGCGAAGGAAGCTGTAAAAACTGGCAACACCTTCAACTTCCACAGGGTGAATTCCAAGAGAATGCGCCGTCTCCTGCATTACAACATCCGGAAGATACTCGTAAATTTCCTGAAGGTCCTGAAGTATCGGCATTAGAGCGGAGCGATCGTCACCATATTTTTTCTTCAGGTCCCTGATTTGTTCGTTTACTTTTTGTCTATCGATAATTTGCATTGACCTATCTCCTTATTTGCCAAGAAGTTGGTTTATCTTTTCCAGTAATATATTTGGCATAATCGGTTTTTGCTCAAAATCATCGACGGGAACCATTTCACTATCTTTATCAAAATCCATACCTGTAACCTGACCGACATTTGTCAACATCAGAATCGGGATGTTCTTCGCTTTTTTCTTGAGTGATTGAGCCATTACAAATCCGTCATCCGGTTCATCCATCATCACGTCCAGTAAGACCAGGTCAGGATTATCTTTATCAAATATTTCCATTCCTTCCTGGCGGGAATTTGCAATTGCAACATCAAAACCGTTGCTTTTCAGTAAGAGATTGACAGCCGATACAAAGTCTTCGTCATCATCGACTATTAGTATTTTCGCCATTAAACAGTTCTCCTAAAATGTGGTCTAATATTTTTTATGTACGATTATCCCCTGTCATACTATTTAAAATAGCCTGATAAAAAAAATTTAATTTCTGGAGAATTTATCGCAACTGTATCATATACGTTTAGCCATCAGATATCTGATATGTACTACAGTGTTTTCAATGAACCATCAAAGCGCCGTAATATAATAAATGAAATCTAAAGGAGCACACAATATTTGCCATAAAACTCCAAAAGATTTACAATTAATGTTACAGCTTACCGCTAAGACGCCTGTCTGCGTCTACCTGTGCGTATCCGCCTGTCTGCGAGCGTACTCGCTCAGGCAGGCACGCAGACAGGTCCGGCGGCTGCCTGCCCGACAAGCAGGCGGGCCGGACAGGCAGGCAATGACGCAGAGATTTTTTATTATTTATTACAACCCCGATAGGTCGTGGTATTTACCAAATTTCAAATTTCAAATTTCAAATATCAAATTTTCTTTGTGTCTCTGCGCCTCTGCGGTGAACTATTACCAATTAATAATATCTGACAATATGACGTTTAAAAATTTTGGCATGATATTCGTAACATCTCAATGTGTTTTTCAATAATTATGCAAATTATATATAAGGAATTATCCAATGGCTAAAAGTTCGACTAAATCAAAAAAAACCTATAAGTTTAAAGCAGAGTTAACCCAGCTGCTCCATCTGATTGTTCATTCTCTTTATACCCATCCGGAAGTATTTCTAAGAGAATTAATCTCCAATGCCTCCGATGCTTTGAATAAAGTACGTTTTTTACAGTTAACGAATCAGGAAATCACTGATCCTGATGCTGATCTTAAAATATCGATCAATTTGGATACTAAAAAACAGCTGTTTTCGATAGAAGATTCGGGTATTGGAATGACCGAAGAAGATCTGATAAAAAACATCGGTACTGTAGCAAACTCCGGCACGTTGAAGTTTTTGGAAGAGATACAGAAAAATGGGAAAGTTCCTGAGGGAGATTTAATCGGTCAATTTGGCGTTGGATTTTATTCTGTTTTTATGGTAACTGACGAGGTAGTCATAGAAACACGTCACGCTGATCCCGGGTCAAAAGGGTATCGCTGGACGTCAAACGGACAAGGTTCATTTACGATTGAGGAAATTGATCGTAAGAAACGGGGCACATCAATCAGTTTCCGTTTAAAAGATGAACATAAAGATTTTAGTGAAGATTATCGCGTAAAATCAACTATTAAAAAATATTCTAACTTTGTCGATTTCCCGATTGAAATCGGCAAAGAGAAAGCGAATACCGTTGATGCTTTATGGCGCCGGTCAAAAGATGAATTAAAAGAGGATGAATTGATCGAGTTTTATAAGTTTGTCGCTAATGATTTTGAAGCTCCGCTTGGTCATCTGCATCTATCTCTCGAAGGCGCTGTTAACTTTAAGGCTTTATTGTTTGTACCACCAAAAGCTCCAATGAATCTTTTTTATGATCTTGAAGATAAAGGACTTCATCTCTATTCAAATCGTATTTTTATTCAAGACGATGCTAAAGATCTATTACCGGAATATTTAAAATTTGTTCGTGGTGTTGTTGATACGGAAGATTTACCATTAAACATCTCTCGTGAAGTCACACAGCACAGTCCGGTTATGGCTAAAATCAAAACAATTTTAACCACCAGAATTATCAATATGCTTGAAGATTGGTCAAAAAATGATATAGGCAAATTTGAGAAGTTCTATAAGAATTTTGGTATGCTATTCAAAACAGGCATTAATAGTGACTTTGGAAACCGTGATAAAATTATCAAACTTCTTCGTTTTGAATCGACGGCAAAACCAAAAGGGGAATTAGTATCACTGGACGATTATATCACACGAATGAAGAAAAAGCAGAAAGAGATTTATTATCTTTCAGGCGAGGACCGGGATATTGTGGAAAGAAATCCAAATCTTGAATATTTCAGAAAAAATGATATCGAAGTATTGTTACTGACTGATCCGGTGGACGTTTTTGTCACTCCATCAATAAACGAGTATGATAAAAAACCCTTAAAATCCATCGATCAAGCGGATATCACGCTGGATGATGAGAAAAAGGATAAAGACAGTGAAGAAAATGATTCGTTGAACGAGACAATGACAAATTCACTGATTTCAGTATTTAAGGAAACTCTTGGCGATAAAGTAGAGGATGTGACAGTCTCAAAACGCCTGGTAAATTCACCTGTGACTTTGGTCGTTGGGAAAGATGGCATGGATCCGCAAATGGAAAGAATGATGAAAATCATGAATCAGGAAGTTACACCCCGGAAAAAGATCCTTGAAATAAATCCAAGTCATCATTTAATTAAAAATTTGTCCCGCTTGAATATAGGTAACAGCAAGGATCCGCTTCTGAGGAAGTCAATTCTGCAGCTATATGAATCAGCGATGTTAATTGATGGCAATTTAACAAATCCGACGGAATTCGTCCAGCGCTTGAATGAAATAATGGAAGAAGCGACAAAATAATTCACTTTCCATTTAGCTTTATTCTAAATACCTTCTAACCTTGATTGAATAGAAGGTATTTTTTTGAAGATTATATTTGCAACTTAACTGAATAATTTTAGTTTAAATACGGATGATTAAGACCCAATGGAGAAATTATATTGTTTGTTGACTGGACAAAAGTATATGTAAAATCAGGAGATGGCGGTAAGGGATGCGTGGCATTTCGACGGGAGAAGCACGTTCCGAAAGGAGGACCCAGCGGCGGTGATGGCGGTCGCGGAGGCGATATTATCATTGCCGTTGACAATAACCTGTTCACACTTCAGGATATCAAGTATCATAAAAGCTATAAAGCCAAAAACGGAGGAGCGGGTCAGGGTAGTAGAAAGACCGGTCAGGACGCAAAACCGGTGATAATAAATGTTCCTCCCGGCACGGTAATATCCGATAAAGATAGCGGCGCAGTTCTCGCAGATTTGACAAAAGAGAATGATTCGTTTATTGTTGCGACCGGCAGGAAAGGAGGCAGGGGAAACGCAAACTTTGCAACTTCCACTAATCGAGCGCCTCGTTATGCCGAACAGGGAATACCCGGAGAAGAGAAGAACCTTGTTTTTGAATTGAAAGTAATTTCCGACGTAGGATTGCTTGGTTATCCAAACGCCGGGAAATCAACTCTAATATCAAAATTAAGCGCCGCTCGTCCCAAAATCGCCAGCTATCCCTTCACAACCTTGATACCAAATTTAGGTATCGTTAAATATGGAACATATCGAAGTTTTGTCATGGCTGACATTCCCGGTTTAATCGAAGGGGCGCATCAGGGGAAAGGACTTGGTCATCGGTTCCTGCGGCATCTGGAACGTACAAAGGTACTTGTTTTTCTTATTGAAGCAACTGAAGAAGATATCGTCGGTCAGTATCAGATATTAAATGCCGAATTGGATAAATATCTTGATATATTTTCAGATAAACCACGCTTAATCGCATTAACAAAAACGGATATTATTTCTGAAATCAATTTACCGCAAATATCGAAGATTGATGTAATTCCGATTTCGGCAATCAACGGAGACGGATTGAATAATTTAGTCGAAAAAATTGTTAAATTATTAGAGCAAAATGGATAATCAACGAACAGCGCTGCAATTGTTATCAATACCCGGATTAGGACCAAGAAGAATTTTGAGTGTCGTGCGGCACTTTAAGAATATCGAGCAGGTCTTCTGTGCGTCCATTGATGAATTATGCCGGATTCCCGGAATTGATTATCGCTTGGCGAAAGCTATAAAAAAATCTGATACAGCGGATTTTGTCGATTCACAGTTAAAAGAATTGCAGAAAAGTCCATTCAAATTGACGACTATTTTCGATGAAAGTTATCCAACTCAATTAAAAAATATATACGATCCACCAATAGTTCTATATTATATGGGAGACTTTACTGAAATCGATGTTGATGCGATCGCGGTAGTCGGCACCCGAAAACCAAGTTCTTATGGAAAGAAAGTTGTCGAAGACTTAGTCGAGGGATTGGTGGAACAACAGATCGTAATTATCAGCGGTTTTGCACGTGGAATTGATACAGCCGCGCACAAAACGGCGCTTCTTCACGGAGGGCGCACTATTGCAGTTTTGGGAAATGGTATCGACAGGATATATCCGCAAGAAAATCGTGAACTAAAAAATCAGATAATTCAAAACGGAGCATATTGTACGGAATTTCCAATCGGAACAAAGCCGGACGCTGTCAATTTTCCCAGGCGAAATCGTATTATTTCCGGTATGAGTCTGGGAGTTGTGGTCATCGAGGCAGGCGAAAAGAGCGGCGCAATCCTGACGGCTTATTATGCGGTCGATCAGAACAGGGAGGTGTTTGCCATCCCTGGCAGATTAGATGATATCAAGAGTAAAGGAACCAACCGTTTAATCCAAAAAGGCGCAAAACTTGTCACAAATATCGATGATATTCTGACAGAAATCGATCGCATTCGAAAATTTCCAAGCATGCCCCGACAAATGAATATCGAATTTGATTTGGAAGGATTTGAAAAAGCAGTTTTTGATGCTCTGTCGAATGATCCGATAGATATTGATTCGTTGGCAGAAACTCTTCATAAATCACCCTACGAAGTGCTTCCCGCGCTTCTCAATTTAGAATTGAAAGGTATCGTGCGCCAGCTGGCAGGTAAAATGTTTATTCGTAATTGATAACATCTTGTGATGAAAAAATATTTTTATACTGTTAATTAAATTTTGTAGAGAAAAATCTATTATTTTTTGACAATTGATTGCAACAAGCATTAATCACCCCTTTTCCCCCTCCTTTAGAAAAGGGGGAATAAAAAGGGGGATGTTATATCCTATTTATCGCTTGTTTTTTTAAAAATGTATAACGAGTTTTAAAAATGAAAATCTATTACAATCCAAAGCTCAAATTACTTGCCAGAAAGCTCCGTAATAATAGCACCTTGTCTGAAGTTCTATTATGGAATTACCTGAAATGTAAAAAAATGAAAGGCTACGATTTTCACAGGCAAAAACAGATTGACAATTACATAGTCGATTTCTACTGTCCAAAAATAAATTTAATAATTGAGATAAATGGAGTGAGTCACGAATTTAAAGGGGATGCAGATTATGAACGTCGAAAGCGTCTTGAATCCCTTGGACTTAAGTTTTTAAGATTTTCGGACATTGATGTGAAAAAGAATATGGAGGAAGTATTAGAAGGTATTAGAAATTGGATTGAGGAGTATGAAAGAGATCATTCCTTTGGTGAAGGGAGTAACACACCCCGTCCGGCAGCTGCCGGACACTCCTCCCCGAAGATCGGGATTTCTCTTCGTTCAACTTTTTAGAGGGGAATTCTTGTAATTCCCCCTTAGTAAAGGGGGAATAAAAAGGGGGATGTTCTGTTGAATTTAAAAGATTTATTTATATGCGAAACTTATACACTGTAATCATATCACTTCTGTTAGTTTTT
>JAHIOG010000567.1 GCA_018895675.1 bacterium | reverse complement strand
CTCGCTTTTCCCAGAAGATGAATGGCCAAAAGATTATCCGAAGGACTGGAAGAACCTGCTTATCTGGGGCGATAATAAACTGATTATGTCCTCACTTATAAAACAGGGATGGGCGGGAAAGATAAATCTGATTTATATTGACCCGCCATTTTTCACAGGTGCAGATTTTACAGTTAGGACAAAGATTGGAGATGAACAAATAGAAAAAGAGCCTTCCATTATTGAGGAACGGGCTTATAAAGACACCTGGAGCGGTGGGATTGCATCTTATCTAAAATATATGTATGAGCGATTGGTCTTGATGAGAGAACTTCTTGCTGAAAACGGCTCTATTTATGTGCATCTTGACTGGCATGTGGGACATTATGTCAAGGTAATGATGGATGAGATTTTTGGGTATGAAAACCTTAGGAATGAAATTGTGTGGTGCTATGGTGGTCCAAGCCCTATTCGATCATCATTTGCAAGAAAACATGATATTATGCTTTTCTACTCAAAAGAAAATGCTTTCTTATTCAATCCTCAATTTGAATCACTTAAGACATATTTATTGGAAAGAGCAAGGCAAGATCCAGATGGTAGATTGTGGGTTGATCAAAATGTTGGTAAGATAAGTAAGGAATTATTCGAAAAATTAGAGACTGAAGGAAGAATTTTTGAAACAAAAACAGGAGAATATAGAAGAAAACAATACTTAGATGAAATGCAAGGAGACTTGGTTGACGATGTTTGGCAAATACCTATTATAAATTCTCAAGCACAGGAGCGTTTAAATTTTGCCACCCAAAAACCCGAAGCCCTCTTAAAACGCATTATTCTTGCCTCTTCAAATCCTGGCGATATCGTAGCTGACTTTTTCTGTGGTTCAGGCACAACCTTAGCAGTAACAGAGAAACTTGGCAGGCGATGGATTGGCTGTGATTTATCCAAATTTGCCATTCAGGTGACAAGAAAGAGGCTTTTAGATATTCATAATTCTAAGGACTTGCAGAATGAGAACAAGAAAGAATACGGCAACCCTGCAAGACCTTTTGAACTATGGAATATTGGTAATTATGAAACCGTTTACTGGCAGGAAAGACAGGATGAATACCTTGCATTTATGCTAAAACTCTATCAGTCAGCACCATTAACCGGCTTTAGATACTTGCATGGAAGGAAAGGAGATAGAACGGTTCATATTGGTCCTTTGAATGCACCGGTTACAATGGAAGATGTTGAAAAAGTAGTAATCGAATGCCGAAACAATAACTTGAACAAGGCAGATATTCTTGGTTGGGAGTGGAGTTATGAAGTCAATGAATTAGCTAAAACATCGGCAAAGAAGAATGGAGTTGATTTAAAACTTATTCAAATTCCCTCTGTCAATGAGATAAAATCTTCTCTGGTTGGTTTTGATGTGCAGCTATTAAAAGTACCCGAACAGATAATAGAGAAGGAGTTGACCAAGTATATAAAATTTCCGGAAGTTGCCTATTTAGAGATTGAAAATAAGGTAAATAGGAATGAGGCAACTCTGAAAATTACTGATTTTCAACTTTCGCCCACTGCAGAACTTGCAGAGATAGCAAATAAGGTAAAGGATTCGAGAGAACTTATAGATTACTGGGCAATAGATTGGGATTATAAAAATGATACATTTCACAATCAATGGCAGAGTTTTAGAGTAAAAAAGAATCCAAGAGTAGATTATCAAGCTATACACAAATACGATGATGTTGGAGAGTATGAAATTATGGTTAAAGTTGTAGATGTATTCGGAAACGACACCAATCAAATTATAAAGGTGGGGATATGAAATGAAAGAATTAATTACTATGAATGACAAAAACTATAATGGCGCTAATTGGATGAAAGTAGACCTACACTTGCATTCTCCGGGTACAGAAAGTTTTACATTACCATCTGGATTTGATTTATCTTCAGACGATAAGTGTGAAAAATTAGCAGAAGAATATATAAAGAGAATGGAAAAAGCGCAAATTAGAATAGGAGCCATTACAGATTATAACGGAGTGAGAAAGGAATGGTTTGAGTTGATAAAGAATAGGGCAAATGGTAAAGGAATTGTAATATTTCCAGGAGTGGAATTTTCATTAAAATTAACTGGTGGGAAATATGGTCTTCATTGGCTGTTAATTTTTGAACAAGATGTGGATATTAAGGGTTTGAATACATTTCTCCACAGCTTAGACAAGAACCCACAAAAATCGTTATTTGACGGAAGAAAACATAGAGATATTGAAAGTGAATTAGAATTGGAAAAGTTGATAAGTAAAATCCGAGAAAAATATAAATGTCTGGTTATCTTCCCTCACCCAGAAGATGATAAAGGACTTCTTCACACTTTTAATCCTTCCCAATCTGCAAAGTATTTAATGAGTGTAAAACCTGATGCTATTGAATATATCTCTGAGGAAGGAAAAAATAAACTTCTATCTACGAATGAACTTCCATCTAATTATTTTAAAAAGATAGCGATCCTTGAAAATAGTGACCCTAAATGTCTTGAGGATATAGGCACAAAAAAGAGGAATGGTAAATCAAGAACTACATATTACAAATTAAGTTATTTTAGTATTAGTGCTTTAAAAATAGCTCTACACGACCCAGAAGTAAGAGTGAAGAGTTATGAATGTCCTTCTTTTTATCATAATAGAATATCAAAGATAGTAATCAATGGCTCAACTTTTCTAAAGGATATGGATATTTTATTTAATCCTGAACTAAATACTTTTATTGGAGGAAGGGGTGTGGGCAAATCGGCTATTATAGAAACTATGCGATATGTTATGGATTTACCAATTTATGCAGATAAATCTTTACGAATGGATTTTGTAGAGAATGTTGTGGGAAGTGGGGGAGAGATTTCTCTCTTGATTGAGAGATATTATGGAAGAGAGAAAAAGAAATTTGAAATAAAGAGGACAATAGGAAAAGATACAGAAATTGTTGACGAAAATGGTATGAAGACTGGTTTTTCTATAGAGAGTCTTTTTGAAGAGGCAAAATATCCGATTATAATAGGTCAAAAGGAACTCTATTATCTTTCTATTACTCCTGCCTTTCAACTCCAATTAATTGATGAATTAATAGGAGAAAAAATAAGACATATACAGGAAGAATTCAGAAAATTTATTGAAGAGCTAAGAGAAAATGGAAGACGGCTTTTATCTCTTAAAGAAAGGGCGAGAAAAAGGGAAGACTATGATCAGAAATTAAAGGAAATAGAAGCGAAAATAGGAGTTTATAAAGACTTGAAAGTAGAAGAAAAACTCAGAAGGTGGACTACCATAGTAGATGATGAAGAAAAAATAAAAAATGCAATTGAAAAACTTAATGGAATAAACAAAAAGATGTTTTTCTTTTTTGATGAATCTGCATCCGAACTAAACTATTTAGAGAATAATTTAAAGAGAGGTAGGAGTGAAAATAAATTTATATTGGAGAAGATGGCTAATGAGGTAAGTCAGCTTAAAAGAGCATTTGAGCAAAGTAAAAAACATGTTTCTGAAGCAATAGACCATACCAGAAAAAGCACTGAAGGATTGTCTGTTGAATGGTCAGAAAAAAAGAAAGAAGTTGAAATAGATATTCAAAAAATAAAAAGAGAATTGGCCGAGAAAGGGCTTAAACCAGACGAACTGGAGAGGTTAACAAAAGAAAAAGCAAAATTAATACCTCTAATAGAAGAATTAACAAAAATTGAAAAGATAATTGAAAATTTGGAAAATGATAGAGAGAAGCTTAAAGATGAAATAGGCAAGAAGAGACATAAGATTTTTAATATAAGAAAAGAACAACTTGACGAAATAAACGATGCCTTAAAAGGAAGACTTAAAATTGAGGTTAAATATGAAGAGGATAGAGACAACTTTATGGAGGATATAAAAAACTTATTAAAAGGCTCAAAAGTCTCAAGCGATGCAGTTGGAGTGTTAGTTAACACGCCAAATAAAGTTACCGATGGTCTTCTACTTTCTCAATATATCAAAGGGAATGAGCAGAAATTGCTTGAAGAGTTCAATCTCACTCCGGCAATGTCCGATAGAATATTAGAATGGCTTAAAGATTCTGAAAGACTATACGAGCTAGAAACTCTTTTCCCTGAGGATAAAATTGAGATATTTTTGAAAGTGAATGAAGAATATAAGGTAATTGATAAACTTTCTATTGGTCAGAAAGCTACTGCCTTATTATTGCTTCTATTTGCTCAAGAGGATAGAATTATCGTCCTTGATCAGCCCGAAGAAGACCTTGATAATCGTTTTATATATGAGGATGTGGTGAAGATCCTTAGAGAAATGAAGGAAAAAAGACAACTATTTATTGCTACACATAATGCGAACATCCCCGTCTTAGGAGACTCTGAATTGATTCTTGTTTTAGACACTAAAAATGAAAGGTGTGTTATCAGTAATAAAGGTTCTATTGATAAAGAAGATATTAAGGAAGATATCAAAAATATTATGGAAGGTGGAGAAGAAGCATTTAGAATAAGAGTAGAAAAATATGGAGGAGTTTGATGGATAAATTAGAACTAAAGGAAAGAATATTAAAAGGTGAAAATTTACACACAGAGTTTAAGGAAAGTTTACCTGATAATGAAACTCTCGCAAAATCCATTGTCTGTTTTACGAATACTGATGGCGGGCAATTAGTAATCGGTATTAGCGACTCAGGAGACATTGTAGGAGTTGGGGATTTAGATGAGGCGATGAGAAAAATAGATGACATTGCTTTCAATAGGTGTGAACCTTCTATTGGTATTCTCCAAGAAACAGTGGACATGGATGGTGTAATTGTTTTAATTATTAATATTCCTAAGGGGGAGCAAAGACCTTATCGAACAAAAAGTGGTAAATTTTATATTAGGTCAGGGAATAGATGCAGACAAGCCTCATGGCAAGAAGTTAGGAGGCTTTATCAAACAAGTGAAAGCATTTTTTATGATGAAAACCCTATCTCTAAGGCCTCCCCTGGGAACCTTGACATGGGCTACTTTAGAACTTTTCTGGAAAATTGTTTAGATATTTCTCCAGAAGAAAGTTTAATTGAAAATTATCTTGAAAATCTTAAAGTTATTACACATGATAAAAAACCTACACTTGCCGGAATACTTTTTTTTGGAGAAAACCCTCAAAGATTTATTCCTTATGCAAAGATTATTGCCGCTTACATCCCTGGTATGGATGTCTCTATTCCTCCATTTGATAGAAAAGATTTGGAGGGAAAAATTTCGGATATACTTGAGAATTCATTAAAGTTTTTAAGATTATATCTAAAGGAGGAACACCGAATAAAAGGTTTCGAACCAGAATTATATCCTGAACTTCCTATAGAGGTATTAAGGGAAGGCATTGTGAATGCGATAGCTCATAGGGATTATACAATTAGTGCTTCAATAAGAATATTCATATTTGAGGATAGAATAGAAATCAGAACGCCAGGAAAGTTGCCTAACAGCGTAAGTATAGAAAATATGAGAACGAGTATTCATGTTCTTCGTAATCCAATTATTTATAACTTTCTTAACAAAATGGGAATGGTAACTGACGTGGGTAGTGGTGTTCCCAGAATGATTAAAATTATAAGAGAAAGATTAAACAAAGAGATTAAGTTAAATGCCACTGAAACGGAATTTATATTATCTATACCCCGGATGCAAGGTGGCAAACGATGAAAGCAAATGAACTTTTACACCCAGAACAAAGACGTCCAAGCAAGACATACTTAGTAAATGAACTTCGTAAAGCAGTCTTCACCTGGCGAGAGCAAGATTATCCTGAGATTACTTCTACTACAAAAAGATTATTGCGATTCTGGTTTAGTGAAGACCATATCGTAAACGATGAACCTTTTGAATTCTGGTTCTGCCAAAGAGAAGCAATTGAAACTTTGATCTATGTTTACGAAGTTATGAAAAAACGCAACTTCATCGATATGGCCAGAGACTTTGGGGCAGGTCCTATACAGGGATATGACCCTACTTATGATCAATACCCTCTTTATGCATTTAAAATGGCAACAGGCTCAGGAAAGACCTATGTAATGGCTTTAGCTATAGTCTGGTCTTATTTTAATAATAAAAAGGAAGACAAAGAAGATTATACTTCCAAGTTTTTACTTATTGCAGGAGAGAAGAATGTCATCTATGACAGACTCTACGGAGATTTTAAAGATGGAAAGATATTCAGAGAATTGCCGCTCATCCCACCAGAATGGGAAGATGATTTTACTTTAAAAGTAATTCCCAAAGAAGATCCAATTCACGTTATCCCTGAAGATGTATTGTTTTTAACTAATATTCAGCAGTTAGAGGAGAGAAAGAATAAAAAGAAAGAGGTTGAAAAATATGTAGATAGGGTTTATGAGTTGCCTTCAGTTTATAATGTATCTGATATTTATCATGAAAATAGAATAAAAGAAGTCTTATTAACTTGCCCTAATGTAATGATTCTAAAGGATGAAGCTCATCATATATACAATTTTGAAAAGGCATGGAAGAAGATACTCTTAAGACTTAATAAAAATCTTGCTTCTCAATATGGTAAAGGAATAAATATGGAATTTGATTTTTCGGCTACACCTAAAACAGAGGGTGGTGCGTTATTCCCCTGGATTATTGTGGATTTTCCACTTAAAGAAGCCATTGAAATGAATATTGTAAAATTACCACTAAAGGGAGTAGTCAAAAACGCTTCTGAGATTGCTTCTACTAAGTCTGTTGAAAGATATCGAGCTTGGATTGATGCGGGGATAAGAAGATGGCGAGAATATAAAAAGGCATTAAAACCATTATTAAAGAAACCTGTGTTGTTCTTTCAATGTCCTGAGAATAAAGAAGCGGATGAAATATTTAGATATGTTAACTCTGCTGTACCAGATCTTAAAGATAAAGTTTTATTAATCCACACCGATAGTACCGGAGAAGTAAAAAAAGCTGACTTGCCCAAGGCAAGAGAGTTTGCCAGAACCATTGATGACCCCGATCCAGATAAAAATCCCTACGAGGCCATAGTAAGTACCTTGATGTTAAATGAGGGGTGGGATGTAAGAAATGTAAATGTAATTGTGGGGTTAAGGTCTTATACTTCAAAAAGGAAAGTACTCCCAGAACAGGTCATTGGAAGAGGTTTAAGAAAGATGTTCCCTGAAGAAGATGCAAATATAAAAAAATCAATAAATGTACTTGAAGTTATTGGCCCGCCAGGACTAATAGATATTCTTGAGGAATTAGAAACACAAGAAGGTATAAAAATTGCCGAATTTGATACCGGAAAACCACTTGAATTAACTACTATATTTGTAGATAAAAATAAATTGGATAAGGACATTGAGATACCTATTTTGAGTCCGAGAATTTCTATAGGAGAATTTTATATAGATAAAGCTGATGTTGATAATTTACCTTCCTTGAAGATTCCTTTAGAGAATAAAGTTTTAGAGATGGAATATATTGCTTTAGATATGCTTACAGGAGTGGAAGTCATAAAGAGAAAATGGAATTTACCTGTACCCCAAGATTCAAAAAGTGTAATTGCTTATTATTCATACCAAATACTTAAACAACTGGCAATTGGTGGCGCTTTTGCCAATTTTCATCCCACAGTAAAAGAATATGTTATAGAAAAATTATTTACTAACAAGGTTGACCTTGAAGATCCAAGAGTTCTTTTTAAGTTGAGTTCTATCGAGGTTCAAGAAAAGTTGATAAGTTTATTTGTTAATGCTTTGAGGGATAAGACTTTTATCAAGAAAGAACCTATACAAAAGAGTGTTATAAAACTTTCAAAAACGAGTGCTTTTGTATGGTCAAAATTGGTTTATCCAGCAAATAAATGTATTTTTAATTACGTTCCCTGTGATAGTAATTATGAGGTTGACTTTGCAAAATTCTTAGATAATGCAGAAGATGTAGAAGCTTTCACAAACATTGTAGTAAAGAATGGATTTTATATAGAATATATTTCCGAAGAAAATCATTTGAGATTTTATTATCCTGATTTTGTAATAAGACTTAAGAATGGAGATTATTGGATAATAGAAACAAAAGGGCTTGTTGATTTAGAGGTACCGCATAAGGATAAAAGAGCAACACAATGGTGTAAAGACATTACTAGTTTAACAGGAGAAAATTGGTCCTATATGAGAGTTAACCAGGAAGATTTTGAAAGATATAGATTTAAAAATATCAAAGAATTGTTTTCTGCCCAGAGAGGATAAAAGGATAAATCTATGCAAATAATAGCTTTAACTAATCAAAAAGGCGGAGTGGGAAAAACTACTTGCGCAATTAATATAGGAGCAGGCTTAAACGGGCTTGGCAAGCGCGTCTTATTGATAGATTTAGATCCACAGGCACATTTAACTTACAGTTTGGGAATACCTGCCCACGAGCTTAAGAATACAGTTTATGAGCTTTTAAAAGGAACCGTGAGTTTAAAGGAAACAATTATCGAAAGAAATGGTCTTAGCCTGGTCCCCTCTTCTCTTAATTTATCCGGAGCTGAGATAGAATTTTCAGG
>JAHIOG010000566.1 GCA_018895675.1 bacterium | reverse complement strand
TCAATTGGGGGAAATGTTGGGATCTGTGATACTGATACCATATCTCAGTTCTGGCATTTCCTGTAATGTATTGAGAATACCTGAAGAATAAGAAAACCTGTGATATCCAATGTAATCAACTCAAAATTTGACAGATTCAAAACCTGACATATCTTGCCATAAAACCAACTATCTAAAATCACAACGTAATTGCATGTATGTTCTGCATATCCCAGGGTTTCAAGGGTCTTGATATCTGCAGAAGCAGTAATCATGATTGGGAAAAATTCTTAATTTTCTTCACCTATTATGAAAGTCAAACTACCCACTAAATAAAATGGATGCGTTTTTGATTTATATAGATCGAATTTTCACAATTGGAAATTCACGAAATGAATATCCGAGAGAAGTACTTAAAATACTATGCTCTTTGTAATTAGATGAAATTAATTCACTTACAACTTTACTTTGCAATCCAATCAAAAGATCGCCTATCTTTCTACAAGTCCAGTTTTCCTTTAAAAAAGGTCTACCTTCCAATATTCTTTTGGAAACATTAAGCATCTGATCAAGTTCTTTAGTTTTAGAATTATCCTCGCTTAAATGGGTGATAGTATGTACAAGTTTAGCTAATTCATCAAAATATTTTTTAAGAAAATTTTCAACATTGCAATGTGTATTTGACTCACTGCATCGATGTATTGGTGCATTCCATTTTCCATTATTATCATATGGTGCTTCTTCTGCACGGGTGCACTTGAAATCATTTAAAACCGTGTCAACGCTTCTTTTAAAAACCCCCCGAGAACCTTCAATTTGAGAATCCAAAATGGTTATTAATTGGTTTTTAGCTTCACTCCAAGGTTTTATTTTGAAATTAATACCTCCCAAGACATTCAGCAACTGAGATAGCATTAAACCTGATTTACGTCCGCCACTATTTTGAATTCTTGCGAATGCAATCTCCAATGAATCACTGTTCGATATTTTTCGATGTAAAAGAATTAGACTTTGGATATAATTGCCCTTCAACTCCAACATGGAAAAAATAGACATTGCTGATGGGCGCGATTCTGCAAACTCTTTTTTAGCGGCACTCCTGACATTCGGATCATTACTAAGTCGGTGAATTTGTAAATCAGTATCAAATAATGTGCAATCTTGGATTTTCACTTTATTTGCTGCTTTCCCTAATTAGTTCTTTCATCATTTTATCTAAATCTTTAGAATGTGCATCTTGTTCATTTTCAATTGAGAGTGGTAACATAATGTTTATATCATTATTAATTAGATTTGAAATGATTCGATCACTGTCTTGTCTACTAACACGCGGTTGACGCAAAACGTTTGTAGCTTCTAAAAAAATCTTCAGTGCGTTATTATTAAAATCCACAATATCACATCCATTAACGGCAATAATTAATGAACCTAATATTTTCCTATGGTGTAAGGTAAGTCGGTCTGCTTTCCGTGATACTATGATCAATAAATCTTTCCATTCATCAAAATTATTAGAACGCTCAATTTGATCAATCTCCATGTCTGTAGCATATGTAAGTCTTGAAAAAGCATCATTTAAATATTTTCTATTCTCTTCATTTAATACTCTCGAAAACTCATCTTCGATTGATTCTCTTTTTAGGTAAGTAACAGCACCTCGATGTAAGTTAGGGGATGTGACGCCTACATATGTACTCCCTAAACTTGAGCTTGCCTCTGAGACGGAATGGCCTTGGGAAGATATTGGAAATTCAATTAATTTGCCAGTTGGTCTATCACTTTCAGATCCGGTAATAGCTGATGTCATAATTTCTCCAATATTGGTACAAAAATATCTTTAATAAATATTTCTCGATCTAAAATATATTTGATCACGTTAACCGATTCAGGTTCATATTGTGCACAATCAATATCAAGCTGAATTGCATACATGGGGTCCCTAGAGTAAGCTTTAGCACGCTTCAATGCTTCGACCCTGTATTCTCTTTGTCCTTTCGGAAGTAAGCGGGGATCGCTACGGAGTAGCGAAGAAACGTCCATACCTTCAGTTCTCGTGACAGCATTTAATTCAATTCGATATTCTATATCACCATTTGTAATCACGGTAATGATATGCCTATTTTTTATTTTGTTATCGTTCTGAAAAAAAGATTCTGGGAATTTGATAGTTAATTCTGAAGCTTTTAGCCTATCTTCGGCTTCCTCAGTAGACTCGGTAGGGATTAGATAGTAAAAGCGACACCCAACCCGTACAAAATCTTCCATACCTAAATTCGCTTGAATTATTCTCCATAAGGAAGATATATCTTTAGCGATAATCTCAGTTTCTTCTTTCCCTGCATTATTTGCAGTGAAATCATATTTAATGCCACCAAAAGAAGCATTATATTCTTTGTCAATTCTTTGTAAAGACCCTGTGTTAATATCAGGTATACCACCAACCCAGCCAACAAGATTATTTTCAATATCTTGCAATGTTTGACCACACCTATCGTAATACAGATGTCCAGAAGAATATCGAATTTCAAAAACAAGAGTCTTTAATATTGGCAGCTCTCTCATCATCGCAACCTTTCTTTATTCAAGAAACATTTGTTTTAGAATCTGTCCATAGATAAATACATTTACGCAATGATACTTGTCAAGGCAAAGCTGATTTTAATTAAATTAAGTTTAACATTTAACCTTCAGATACTTTCAATAGCTTAAATAATGAAAAGAGCATGGCCAAGAATTGAAGTTTACGTGCCATTATATTTGGTTCTAAGGGCTAAATTTCCTTATGACTGGAATACCAAACCTTAAATATCAAGAAATTATAGGTTTTGTTCAGAAAGCTTCATTCTTGAAAGCATTCCCTTTGAGCTCCATACTCTCAGGCTTGAGATATCATTGAATAGCGTTTTATCAATCGTTGCGCGTAAAAGCAAGGAAAAGGGCACTAAATATACCCTAATTTGAAGGCCATGCAGAGGGGTAATTTAAGGCTGCGCAATGATTGATAAAATGGTGAACTGAACCGGTC
>JAHIOG010000565.1 GCA_018895675.1 bacterium | reverse complement strand
TTTTTTGAGAATGCGGGAATGGGGACTGTCCACAGCAATATAAAAACAAAAAAGTAATAAAAATTTACTTTTTGAAAAATTCGCTCTGGAATCCGCTCTGGGAAGAGGTTTGCGAATGGGGGTAAGTTGGGGTCTGACCCCATTTAAATTAGTCAGGGGGTATTGACAAAGGGGTAAAAATGTGCTTTAATAATAATAGACAAAATAAATTGTTCTTTACAATTAAGTAAAGACAAAACAAAACAAAAAGGAGGAAGTTATGTTTAAGAAAACGCTTTTTTCAGTTATGATCTCAATGTTTTTTTATTTGAACTTGAACGCGCAGATTTTTGAATATGAATATCCTGAACTGGAACAGTATCTGTGGTCTCCGCGATATATGGTGAAAACTGAATCCGGAGTAGCATTTGCCACAATGGGTAAAGATCAAAAAGTGTGGATGGTAAAACTTGACAATGACTTCCAAGTAAAATGGAGTCATCAAGTTTTTGCTGGGACCGGACAAACCGGCCCAACAGCATTGGTCTGGAGTGAATCGGAAAATTGTTTTTATCTCGGCGCTACCGGGCTTTGGGATAATAAATGGCGCGGAAGTTTAATAAAACTAGATTCAATCGGAAGCGTTCTTCGGGAAACTTTTCTACTGCAGGAAATGGACGAAAGCTTTATTAAAGATTTTGTTATCAGTGGAGACAGTATTTTCGCCATTGGAAGTTGTCATAAGGAATTTAAGCCCCAGGCGTGGATTGCTTGCTTTAATAAGCAATTTCAGCTAATTTGGAAAAGAAAATTTCCCGACAATCCAAAAGAAGGATTATCAGAAAAAATATTTGATAGAATTGTCAAAACAGAAAATCAATTAATTATCTTCGGCGCCGAGAATATCAATGGCGGTCAATCAAAAATCTGGAAATTTTCTAAAACTGATGGAAGTGTCGTATGGGAAAATCTGTTGAATTATTATGTTGGTGCTTACGATTTAATATCTATAACTGACGGATTCTTAATTACCGGATTAAATGATGAGAGTAAAGCATTTGTTAAAAAATTTGATAATTCGGGAAATTTAATCTGGGAAAAAGAATTCGACTTTCGCCCGGGATTTACGTCTCGTGGAAACGCGGTTTTTGAACTGAACGACGGATCAGATGACCTGATTCTTATCGGAAACAGCGGGGAAGGAACGGCAATTTATAAGACTCACGTTCTCCGATTAAATGGAGACGGCGTTCCCCAGCGGGAAAAACTTTTCCTTGGCGGAACTAGCGCCGGATTATACGATTCCCAAACCGGAAACCTAATCCTGGGTGGAGCTACTCAGGAAGGAATATTAAGGATCGTCATTCTATACCAGGACATAACTTCAGTACAAGATGAAAAAATCCAGCCAGAAAAGTTTCTGCTAAAACAGAATTATCCGAACCCATTTAATGCGACAACGACGATTGAATATGCTCTTCCAATGAAGAGTAGTGTTGGTTTGGTTATTTACAATATGATGGGGCAAGTAGTTTCGGAACTCGTCGTGGATGTTCAGGAACCGGGTCTGTATCACACGACCTGGAACGCACGCGATCTGTCTTCAGGTGTATACTTTGTACGGATTAGCGCCAAATCTGTTGATGGAAAAGAGAACTTCAACTGCATCAAAAAAATGACGCTGATGAAGTAAATGTAAGGGAGATGCCAACGGCAACTCCCTTTTTTTTATTTTTTGGTTTGATGTTAACCCGAGGGGTCAACAATCTTGGTCAACAATCTTTATTGTTAACCCGAGGGGTTAACAGATTCGGTTAACAGATTCTGCGCTGCTCAATAAAGCTATTTTAGAAAACGGTCGCTGTCCCCCTTTTTGTTTTCATTCGCTCTTAGTAATCGGGAATCAGTTAATTGGTTTAATTAGGATTTACCCAAAATATGGGTAAATTTAGATTTTCGTCTTAAAACATAGACCAGTAAAGCGTTTCAGGGCATTACTTTTCAGTGCCAGGCACCGATTAACGGCAAAAAATTTTTTACCATGATATTGTAAAAGTAGAGCCTGTGCCGACAATTCCAGAATCCATTACGCTTTTTCAGAACTATCCTAATCCGTTTAACGCCAGCACCACCATTCGGTTTGATTTACCATATGACAGCCATGTGAAATTGATTGTCTATGACATCGCCGGCCGCGAAATCTCTGCACTGGTTAATGAAAAAAAATCAGCAGGATACCATTCGGTTATTTGGAACCCTGGAAATGTTGCCAGTGGAATGTATATTTACATACTGAAGACGAAAAACTTCAGTAAATCCGGTAAAATGGTTTTTGAAAAATAACATAAAAAAGGGGAGATAATCCACAAGGAGTCTCCCCTGTTTTTTTATTCTTTTTGGCCTGATGGCAGGACTGTCCTGCTAATCCTGTCAACAAGAAGCTCTTGACAAAAAGGATAAAATGTGCTTTAATGTATATACTAACTAATATATATAGTTAGTCTAATATATAGTTAGTCTAAGTGGTTCTTTACAATAAAGTAAAGACAAAACAAAACAAGGAGGAAGTTATGAAAGCGAAATATTTTATCAGTATCTT
>JAHIOG010000671.1 GCA_018895675.1 bacterium | reverse complement strand
TTCGTGATCAGAAACTGCAATTTATTTTTACTCCCGATGATAACGAAACCATGATTTATATTTATGAATGCCGGTAACGGCAAAACAAACTGATTTCAATTGAGAGAAAGACAATGAATACGGGAGAAATTCGAATGAGAACAGCAGGTTATACAGGGATATTGCTGGTTGAGGCTGCCATGATCGCTCTGATCGGTTTTTTGCAGACTGCTTCGGCTAATGATCAAAGGGACTCCGATCAAATCCGACCCGCCACTCTTGAAGATCACTGGTATCGGACCGGAATTGACTACATAGATGGGGATTATTCGCAAGGGGTGGCGACCGATGGAAAATATTGGTATTTTACCCACAAAGAAAAATTATTCAAGACAACGTATGATTTTGAACTTGTAGCGGTAAACGAGTTGGCGATACCGCAATTTTTACTTGATCGAGCGTATGATCATGTCGGTGATATTGACTATTTCGAGGGCAAAATTTATGCTCCTCTCGAAGATGAGATACGTAAAAATGCCGTGGTGTGTGTTTACGATACTACCAATTTGAATTATACCGGAAAGTATTACGCATTAAATCAGGAAGATCAGACCCATGGGCCCTGGATTGCCGCGGATCCGCAAACCCGCTATTTTTACACATCGGAATTTAGTAATGTGACCTGGCTGAATGCATACGATTCACAAAAGAATTTTGCCTTTGTCAGGCAGGTTCAGCTGAGCCGAATGATTACACGGGTTCAAGGCGGCGTTTTCTATGATGGTTTCCTCTATTTGGCGTGTGACTGTGGGGACAGCTATGGCGATAATGTCTACAAGGTGGATGTTTCATCGGGTAATGTTACACGGATTATCAGCATTGCAAATACCGACGAATTGGAAGGTATCGAAGCCTATGAAATGGATTCCGGTATCCTTCATATTATGTCCGAAACCGGTGGCTCTACAAACATATTTTATCATTATGAAAAGCCGGAACCCCTGGCGCACAATGTCCGCATCAGTCATATCAAATCGCCACGGGCAACGCCGGTGATTTTTAAACCGATTATACCCGAGGCAACCGTCCACAATATCGGCGAGTCCGACGAACAAGATTTTCGTATTAGCTGTGTAATAACGGATAGTATCGGGAATGAGATATATCGGGACAGTCAGACGGTATCCAATATTGCCAGCTACGATTCAGTGACTGTAAAATTTGCCTCATGGGTACCCGTGGAGAAACAATATCGCTGTATGTTTTTCACCGAACTTTCCAGTGATCTTAATACCGATGATGATACTGTCCGGTTGAATATCGAAGTATCTAATATTATTGACAATTTTGACAATAATCTGGAAAAATGGGATTTTAATGACGGTTGGATATTAAGTATTGGTCGGAATAATACGAACGGCCTTGCCAGCAATCCCCGACCTTATGAAAATAATACCGATAATGCCATTCGCTATTTAACGCACTTCAACTTAGAATCCGTCAATGCGGCCTGTATCAGTCTTTGGACGAAAAACCGCCTGGAAGACGGTAAAGATTTTTTGTATGTGGAAGCCAGTACGGATAAAGTGAATTGGTTTCAACTGGGGAGCCTTACGGGGCAGCAATTGAGTTGGGTCCAGACGTTGTTTTCATTGCAATCGTTTTGTGGTAACGATAGTGTCTTTATCCGGTTCCACCTGATTACGGACGCCAGCGGTACCGACAGTGGAATTCGCATAGATGACATGGGATTATTTTCCGGGACTCCGACCCATATTGAAGGGGAAGGGGAATTACCGCAGATATTCGAGCTTTTTCAAAATTTCCCCAATCCCTTTAATCTCCAAACAGTTATTAGTTATGAGGTACCGGTTTTTAGTGACCTTCGTTCCATCACACTTAAAATTTACAATCTATTAGGCCAAGAGATAAGGACTTTAGTAAACGAACCCCAACCGGCGGGCAAATATGGGGTGACTTGGGAGGGCAGGGATAATGACGGCAGGGAGGTTACCAGCGGAATTTATCTTTATCAACTCCGAGCCCACATGGGTCTTGGGATTGATGAATTTTCCTCGGTGAAGAAAATGGTTTACTTAAAATAATTAAAGAGCCTTGGGTTTTGGATATGCGAGTCATATTGTTCAGAAGGATCTCTTTTATCATATCCGGAATATCAGCTATTTTTTTGACAGGTTTCACATATCTTCAGCTTGATCTTAACCCAGGAGACATGTCTGAGCCAGTGGGGTTCAATCTCGATGAGGAAAGCGAGGTGATTCTTCACTTAGAAATGAGTTCTAACACTAATTGGGCCATCGCAGGGATGGAATCCGCGGTAATAACCATCTTTGTTGACAGTAACTAAAATGAAAGAAATCAAGACATTGTTTTGTTTAATGGGGATCAGCTTTTTGTCTACAAAGTATCCCTCGGAAGGCTTAGTGCAGGAGACCACACCCTGGAATTTTACTTCGATGAAGGGAAGTCTTCCTTGAATGCTACTAATATTCATATAGAGCGATGGGATATTATACCGATTACCCCTGACAATGAACATTATGATGTATATAGACTCTCGCCCATTTTATACGGCAGGGATGATAACTATTACACCGATACCCCTCTACTGTTATGGCATGAGGTCCAATATGAGGGCCAGGATAAGTGGATTCAATATAGCATGATCTGGAGTAATGAGGATGGGGGAACCAATTCCATTAATTTAATGTCTCGCTGGGGACGAACCACTGATATTGAATGGATTTACTGGGTTAAAATTGATTCTGGGGGAAATATTTTGGAGAATTATTTTCAAGGGCCGGGCCACAGTACCTCGCCCTTTCAGGGGATAAGGGCTAATGATCATCCCATTTTGAAAACTGTTACCCTCAACAATATGGTAAGCGATGTAGGAATATCGGATTACAAGTTCTTCCTCTCACCGGAAAGAAGTAAAGGCGAAGATTATTCAAGAGAAATTTTGATGGATAACGACCCCTGGACCTATAAAATTATGGCAGAGGAAATGATAAATGAGGGGAAATACGAAAGCCCCGCCGATCCCTTTACCGTGGAAGTCAGCGATGCCCGGAATTATCTCTACTTGGAATTTAATAGCCTGATGGAAGGATCAGATTTAAGATTGACTTTTGGAATGAAACTCAGGGACGATTCAACCTGGTACTATTCAGATCACAATGACCCCACGGTTGCAGCAGTGAATAGGGAGGGATGGCGCCGCACTACTATTGAGCTACCCGAAGTGACTCTCATTGACGATCTGGATAGCTTAAAAATAATGGGTTCCAGCTACTGGAATTTTACCATTATCCTGGAAGATTTGTCTAAAATCTTCAAGCTTAATGACGATTATACCCTATCGGAGTATCCCTTGCTTTGGGGGGGAGAAGTAGTTTTAAATGAGTACAATAGTACGGCTCTGTTCGCCTTTGATGAATTGACTGCTATTGCCGGAAATCAAGTAGCCTTGAAGCCCCAAGGTTTCTTCCTGTCGCATAACTACCCTAATCCTTTTAACACATCGACCAGTATTCGATACAAGTTGCCGAATCCATTGGGGGTAACCCTCAAAATCTACAACATCAGGGGGCAAGAGGTTAAAACTTTGGTAGATCAACATCAGGATCCAGGCTTTTACATAGCTCATTGGGATGGCAGGAATGATGAGGGAAGGGCTGTTTCATCCGGACTATACTTCTGTCGGATAACCGCCGGAGAGTTCACCCGGACCAAGAAGATGGCATTGATAAGATAAGGTGGTTTCTGACATATAAGGATAGGGGACGTCAATAACTGGATAGTTAAAGGGATTAGGGACATTAGTGATTCAGATAGTTGGAATCATAGAATTAGGAGAATTGAATCGCAACCAACTCATATTCCTGAAATAAATGCGAAAAAACTTGGTTGGGTTTTGATTGTCTGATCTATAAAGCGGGGATTTAAACTATGGAGGTAAGTATGAAACTAAGTCGTTACATTGGAAATCCCATTTTGAAACCCAATGAGGGAAACCAATGGGAATCTAAGGCGGTGTTCAATCCGGCCGCTGTTTATACGGGGGGAAAGATTCATGTATTCTACCGTGCGGTAGGAGAATATGAGGGATACATTTCAAGGCTTGGGCACGCTATCCTCGATGAAGACCTTAATCTGGAGAAGAGATTTCACGAGCCCAGTTTTGTGCCTGAAGGAAAAGGCTGGGAGAAGTCGGTCGAGGATCCAAGATTTACCCTGTTGGAAGGTAATCTATACATGACCTATGTGGTTACGGCTACGCCAGGTCCTCCCGGCGCTGTTCGAAGGCGCCTTGGTATACCCGACCACGGGGGAACCTATCCCCGCACGGCTCTTGCTGAGGTAAAGGATTTCTGCAATTTTCACCGGCTGGGGATCATCACCCCCGCGGACACCGATGAAAGAGATGTGGTGCTCTTCCCGGAGAAGATCAAAGCCAGGTATGCAGTGTATCACAGGGCGGCTAACTGGGTTGGTCCCAATTATGGCACCGAGTTTCCAGGTATCTGGTTTGCTTACCTAGATGGTTTAAACGGGGATATGTTTGAACATAAGCTGGTGATGAAACCGGAGAGGGATTGGGAGTCCAAGAAGATAGGTGCTGGGCCTCCGCCCGTAAAGACCAAAGAAGGCTGGCTTCTGATCTATCATGGGGTTGATAAGAACCATGTATACCGGACGGGGGTTGCTCTCCTGGATCTGGAGGAGCCCTGGAGGGTAATCGCCCGCTCGCCGGGGCCTATCTTTGTGCCTGAGGAGGAATATGAGATAGTTGGTGATGTTCCTAATGTTGTGTTTCCTGAAGGAATTGTGAATATCGGTGATGATCTGCTTATTTTCTACGGAGCAGCCGACAAGGTTTGCTGCGCCGCCAGAGTATGCTCAGATGAACTAATTGACTATCTGCTGGCACTTTAACTTTTTATAAGTCTGAACAAAAATGCACATATTGTTTTTTCTGGCTCTGAGTTTGATTTAAGTTTATATTTGTCTGCTGAAGAATATGGTGATTTTTGTAAATAGTAAAAATAAGGATCAAAATGAAGCTGAGACGTTATAAGGGAAATCCCATTCTAAGACCCAGCGAAGAGAACAAGTGGGAATCCGGAGCAGTCTTCAATTGTGCTGCTGTGTATGCGGGTGGATTAATCCATCTCCTATATCGCGCAATTGGTGAGTATGATACTTATATCTCCAGGTTTGGTCATGCTGTTAGTGAAGACGGTTTGAATTTTAAACGATTTAACAATCCAGTATTTGAACCCCAAGAAGACTACGAACATTTCGGCTGTGAAGATCCAAGGATTACAAAAATTGAAAATACGTTCTACATTACCTACACTGCTCTTTCTAAGCGAGCATTTTCTGGTTCAGGAAATCGGGTGGCCTTAGCTTCAACAGAAAATTTCAGGAACTATCAAAGACATGGGGTTATTTTACCTGATATGGAAAATAAAGATGCCGTGCTTTTCCCGGAAAGAATCAACGGAAAATACGTCATGTTTCATCGAATCAAGCCAGATATATGGATTGCTTACTCTGATAATCTTACACAATGGTATGGCCATGAAATTGTCATGAGGCCCAGGGACGATTCGTGGGATTGTAAGAAAATTGGTGCCGGTGCACCCCCGATAAAAACAGAAAAAGGTTGGTTGGAGTTTTATCATGGGGTTGATGAAAAAAAAGTGTATAGATTGGGTGCAGCGTTATTTGATTTAAACGATCCCTCCAAATTATTAGCCCGCCAGGACGAGCCCATCCTTGAGCCCGAAGAAGATTATGAGTTATATGGCGATGTCCCCAATGTGGTGTTCACCTGTGGAGCCATTGAGAAAGATGATTCTTTTTATGTTTACTATGGTGGCGGTGATAAAGTCATCTGTGTAGCCATTAGCCGTGAGGTGGAAAAATTAGACTAAAATCAGTGGTGATGGGGTTACCCATTAAGTTCAATAAACTTATGGGGTTGATCGGAGCAATATTGCTGCTGGGAGCAACTCCAGCAGCGGCAAGGTATAATGAAGCTCCTATGCTCAGGACAAAAGTTGCCGCAGATAAACTCCCCCCAGTAGAAGAAAGACTTCCCGAAGAGCCGAGAGTAATAGAGCCGTTGGAGGAAATTGGGCGGTATGGGGGCACATTAAATACAGCAGACTTATCCCCGTTTAATGCTATCGAAGGAAGAACACTCCGGCGTCATGGCTTATTCAGGTATTCAGGGGACTGCACAAAAATAATTCCTGACATAGCCAAGGATTACGAAGTTTCTGAGGATAAAAAGACGCTGACTATCTACTTAAGAAAGGGATTGAAATGGTCAGATGGTGTTCCTTTTACCGTTGATGATATTTTCTTCTGGTGGGAAGATTATATGCTAAATAAGGAACTTTCTCCCATCGTAGGGAGATTCTGGAAACCTGGTGGCAAGTTAGCAAGATTTGAAAAAGTAGATGATTATACCTTACGAATACACTTTGCTGTGTCCTATCCAGTAGTAACTCTGCTTGGCCACAGTTGGAACTCTGCACAGACTAAGCTGTATGATCCAAAACATTATTTAAAAAAGTATCATATTAAATATAACCCAGAAGCAAACGAGCTGGCAAAAAAAGCAGGTTATACTCGTTGGTGGGAATTATTCAAAGCTGTCAGAAATCCTGGTTATGACCTATGGAACCTGGATCTTGATCTTCCTACTCTTGATGCGTATGTGATAAAGAAAGTCGCATCTACCTACCAGATATGGGAACGGAACCCTTACTTCTGGCAGGTGGATACTGCGGGCAATCAACTCCCTTACATTGATCGGATCGTTGACCGACTGTATGAGAATCAAGAAATATTGAATATGAAAGTGACTGCTGGAGAGATAGATATCGTTTCTTTTAATCTATTGCTGGGAGATTATCCCCTTTTTAAGGAAAATGAAAAAAAGGGGAATTATCATGCCTTTATGTGGAAGAGCGCTATCGGAGCGGCAGTTGCCTTTGCACCCAATCAAAATCATCCCGACCCCCTACTTCGGAAGATCATGCGGGATGTTAGATTCCGGCAAGCACTCTCCTTAGCTATTAACCGGGAGGAAATCAACGAGATTGTCTGCTTTGGTCTGGCTACCCCTCGCCAGGCAACTGTCCTTCCTACTTGCAGCTACTATAAGGAGGAATGGGCCAAAGCATACGCGACCTATGACCCACAAAGAGCCAATGAACTCTTGGATAAGATGGGTCTAAAATGGGATAAAGGGGGAAAGTATCGTATAAGACCCGATGGTAAACCTCTAAACATTTTGATTGAGTATTATGCCGGAGAGGGACCGAAAACTGCAATTTGCGAGCTGGTAAAAGAATATTGGGAAAAGATCGGAATAAAGATAACCCTTAAACCCGAGGATCGTAGTTATTATGCCAAACGCAAAGATGCCGGCGTTTTAGATATAGGTCTGTGGCATTTAGACTGTGTTACCGAGCTTTATGGATATGGCCAGCCTCTTTCAGGGCGATTACTCAGCTTTG
>JAHIOG010000564.1 GCA_018895675.1 bacterium | reverse complement strand
TTGAGTTATGCTGATAATCAGTGATGAACAGGGGGAATATTCAGCTTATTGCAGCGGTGTTGATCATAAAAGTTGTTTTTTATATCAGATATCTTGACGAAAACCGGCCTGATACACAAGGAATCCCGAATTTTACATAGACTGTTCCAATGCCGCAATTTGCGGTTTAATTTCACAGCGGACTAAATGGAGCCGCCATCATGACGGAACCATCAAAGAGTTCATTACTATATGGAAAAAAACCTGACCAGTAAAAGTGATGTTTTCGTAAAAAGTATCAAAGCTGTCATTCCCTCGAAGAGGTCTCTTTGAGATGAACGAGGTACGAGTGCCCCGACTCGTCGGGGTCTCCGGTGAGAAAGAATCTCTACTGGGTTCTCGCCCGCCTGCTCCCGAAGGGCGGGCAGGTCGGAGATTCTTCTTCGCTTCGCTCATCAGAATGACACGTATAAATTTGTTTTTACCAGTTCATCAAAAGTAATACTTTACCGGATACCACTGCAAATACTTTGAAAATCAAAAGTAATTAACCTATATTCAAACGCATTATTTAATGGAGGGATAAATGGCAAAATGGTTTAATAATTTTTTAGTAAAAACCGTTCCAATGGCGCCAAAATTCATGGTAGGTCTGGTGGCGAAAAAATATGTGTCCGGCGAAACCCTGCAGGACGCCGTCCGTGTCATCCGAGACCTGAATGCGAAGGGATTTACGGCAAGCTCCGACGTCCTGGGCGAACATATCCATGATCTGTCTGAGACTGAATTACCGCTTGAGATGTATCTCGACCTGACTGAGACCATAAGCTCTGAGCAAATCGATTCAAATGTCTCTCTGAAGTTAACGCAGTTGGGTTTAGAGATAGACAGCGACCGGACATGGGAAAATTTTGAGAAAATTCTCGTGAAAATAAAAGAGCAGGATAACTTTCTCCGAATCGATATGGAAGATTCTGCACTGACCGATGTTACCCTGGAATTTTTCAAGCGCGCCAAATCGATTTACAAAAACGTAGGTTTTGTCATACAATCTTATCTCCACCGGTCTGAAAAAGACATAAGGAATTTCCTGTCGCCTGGTATAAATGTCCGCGTTTGCAAAGGCATTTATAAAGAATCACCGGACATCGCTTTTCAGGACCCTGTGAAAATAAGGGAAAATTTCCTGCTGTTGGTGAAGCTGCTCCTTGAAAACGACGGCTATGCCGCCATTGCAACTCATGATCTGATTATTATCGATGCCTGTGAAAAATATATCAAATCCAATAATATTCCAGCCGACCGCTATGAATTTCAGGCGCTTTACGGCGTCCCTATCCATAACACATTAAAACGTCTCGTAAGTGACGGACACACGGTCAGGATCTATGTTCCCTATGGCAAAGACTGGTATCCTTACAGCATGCGCCGTCTAAAAGAAAACCCGGATCTTGCCGGGTATATTTTCAAGGACTTTTTTAATATCAAATCGAAATAGTGCTTCTCAGCCATATAAAGTGAGCAAGTTTTATTCTCGTTCCGCGGCTCCCCGCCCGGCGGCTGCCGGGCGCTGCGCAACGGCACTTAGCTCGGTTGCAGAAAAACATTAACCATCCGGCAGCTGCCGGATGGGATAGAATGGCTTTTACCTGTCGTCCTGACTTTAGAGAGTAACACACCCCGTCCTTCGGACACCCCTCTTATTAGAGGGGAATATTAAAATTCCCCCTTAGTAAAGGGGGAATAATAGGGGGATGTAACTTGGTGTGTATTTTAACTTCCAATCGGGGTACTCACCGAATAAATTCGGTTTGGATTGCTGGAAGCATCAAATCCACTCAATTCCGTCTACGCAGGCAGCGGCGGGCTACGCCGGATAAAAAATTGCCTGCCTGTCGTCAGACAGGAGTGGTTAATGTGTATATTTTCGTCTCGAGGTTGTGATGTGGAAGGCTACAGAGTAAAGCCCTGTTGCCAAAAGGAAATTATAAAACCTGACCTGTTTGCGGCTGAGTAGTTACTCGAAATAAGGGGAATTAATTCCCTCTCGCATCCAAACCCCAGTTCATCTTTGTCCGAAGGGTCTGAAAAAATGAATCCCCTCTGAAACGGATAATTTTCAATGTGAAATTCGCTTTGTGTATTTCAACTTTCACGGCATTCAACAGGGAAACCCGCTTCTGTCCATCAACCATCAGGGATACATCGTTATTCAATTCCTCACATTCAAATCTGATTGTCTGGTTATCCGCAATAATAACAGGACGGGCAGAGAGACTATGGGGGCAAATCGGGGATATTACAATTACATTCAGATTAGGAGAAATAATCGGACCGCCGGCAGACAGTGAATAGGCTGTCGATCCGGTTGGCGTCGATATGATCAATCCATCCGATCTATATGTATTAAAATAGTCATCATCAACGTAGGTACGGATCTTTATCATTGTCAGAACACTTCCCTTATCGACGACAAAATCGTTAAATGCAAAGTAGGTGTCGGTTCGATCCGGAAAGATCACCCGGGCATTCAGAACGCTGCGCTGCTCGATCTTGAAATCACCATCGAAAAAGGCGGTTAAGCGTTCTTTATAGTTCTCCATAGAGACATCTGCAAGAAAACCCAATCCTCCAAGATGAATACCCAGCACCGGTTTACCGGTTTGAGCCATCAGTCGCGACGCACCCAGGAACGTGCCATCGCCACCGACACTGAACATGGCGTCGATTACTTCAGGCATTTTTTCACTGGGAAGATACTCAACGGATTTCGCCGGGATATCCGAATTCTGCTTAAAAGATTCCGGTAAAACAACCGCCTGACCTTTGGAAATAAGAAATTCGACGATCAGAGGAAGAGATTTTGACTGAGTCTCAAATCTGGGATGCAGATGAAGTCCGATTTTCATGGTTCCCCCTACTCTTTCATATCCTCTTCAATATAATCACCATTCTCCTTGGCTACAAGAACTTTAACCCGTTTTTCCAGCGTCTCCAGCTGTTTTTGACATTCTTCCGACAATTTCATTGCCTCTTCGAACAGACCAATTGATTTCTCCAATTCAAGCTCACCGGATTCAAGTGTCGAGAGGATCTCGTCCAGACGTTTAAAAGATTTTTCAAGCGAAATATTTTTCTTCGGCATTTTATGCTCCTGTAAAATCATTATTTATGAATATTATCAACCGTCGCATCAAATCGCCCATCTGCAACTTCAATCTCTATCTTTTCCCCTGGCGCTGTCTTTTTAATGGATTGAACGACGTTTTTATACGGAATTGTATAAACGATTGAATAACCTCTTTTAAGTACGGCCCTTGGATTTAAAGCATGAATCGTGTCAATAAAATGAGAGAGTCGAAGTCGATATTGTTGAATTAATTGTCGCGTTGCATGACTTAGTCGATTATCGAGTTCATCCAGTCGCTGGTATTTTTGCTGAATAACATCTTCGGGATTATTCAACATAATGCGCGATTTGAGATTAGCGATATATTGTTTCGTTTTTGAAATATTTCCATCGAGATATTGAACTATACTTTTTCCAAGTGTACCAATCTTATTCAATATTGCGTCTCTATCCGGGATCGTCAGTTCCACGGCAGCCGATGGGGTAGGCGCCCTGAAATCCGCAACAAAATCGGACAATGTAAAATCTACTTCATGACCAACCGCGCTGATGACCGGCAGATCCGAAGCGGCAATTGCACGAACCAGCTTTTCCTCGTTGAACGCCCAGAGATCCTCGATCGAACCGCCGCCACGCCCAATAATGATAAAATCAACATTTTTCAGCCGGTTAAATGCTTCAATGCCTTTGATAATTGTATCAGCCGCTTTTTCACCCTGGACCTGAGCCGGGAAAAGAACCATTTCAACAGACGGATTTCTGCGTTCGCTGATCTGCAACATATCACGAATAGCAGCGCCGGTAATACTCGTCACAACACCTACACGCCGGGGAAATGGTGCGATTGGTTTTTTCCGTTCCTGGTCAAATAATCCCTCATCGCTCAACTTCATTTTCAACGCTTCAAAAGCCATAAACAGGCTTCCCATCCCGGCGACTCTGATCTCCTTTACATTGATCTGATATTGTGACTGGGCTGCGTAGGTTATGATTTCACCGCGAACAATGACACGCATTCCGCCGGTTAAATGAAAAGGAATCGATCCGGCAATGTTCCGCCAAATTACACAATTGATCAGAGACATATCATCTTTCAGTGAAAAATAGATATGTCCGGCTCGACTGGCGGAGTAATTGGAAATTTCACCTTCCACCCACAGAGGCGGAATAAACTGATCAATGACCCGTTTTATTTCACGAGATATTTCCGATACGCTGTATATTTTCTCTTCCATAAAAAAAGAGAGGTGACGACAGAACCGCCCTCACCACTCCCCAAAAACTGTAGTATTTACTTATCTAATTTTCTTTTTGTGACGATCTCTTCTGAGCCGTTTTTTCCGTTTGTGTGTCGCAATTTTTCTCTTTTTCCTTTTTCTCCCACAGGGCATACTGAAATTCTCCTTTAATCGAGTTCTATTGTGATTTTTTGTTGTTGTATTTCAGGCTAATACTGTCCTTTAAAATTTTTGATGGCTTAAATACCGGTACTATTCTTTCAGGTAAATAAATTTCATCACCGGTTCCGGGGTTCCGGGCTTTTTTGGGTTTTCGCAATTTCAAACTGAAACTTCCAAAACCACGAAATTCAATACGTTCTCCTCGCTGGAGTGAATCGATAATCGTCGCAAGAAAGCCGTCGACGACTGCTTCTGTGTCCACTTTTGTCAATCCGGTTGCACGAGACACAACATCCACGATATCAGCTTTTGTCACGGTGATACCTCCTTATCTCCATATATAATTCAGAGTAGGAATTGGCGTTATTAGAGAGATTACTTCTTCAATGTCTGAAAACAGTATATCAAATAGCGTTTTTCTCTGTTTCTGTGAAAAAACTAATTTCGGTCGTCCCTGGATTCCCGCCATTTCAGCTATCATGAGAACCGCATCTTCAAAAGTTCCCAAAGTATCAATCAGACTAAACTCTTTAGCCTGCGAACCTGTAAATATACGCCCGTCGGAAATTTTTAACAATTCCTTTTTGAGTAGTCCCCTCTCATCAGCGATTGTAGTAACAAACTGGTTGAAGATATCCTGCACGACAAAATCCAATTGTTTTTCATCTTCCGGGGTAAATTCTTTATAAGGAGAGCCAATATCTTTATATTGCCCGCTTTTAACCGTTTTGACATCGATACCGATTTTATTCAATAATTCTACCGCCACGGGAAAATCGACGATTACACCAATACTCCCCACGATACTTCCTGGATTCGCCATGATTTTCGTTGCTCCAAGTGCAGCATAATATCCACCGGAAGCGCCGACGGAAGCGATAGATGCTATGACTGGAATTCCGGATTCCCTGACCCGTCTGATTTCCCGATAAATTTCCTGAAAAGCAGCCGAGCCGCCACCGGGCGAGTCGATTCTGATAATTATGCCTTTAATATTGGATCTCTGACTGTACTTTATTAATTGACCCGCAATTTTTTCCGCAGAGACAATGACTCCCTTAATGTCCACAACGGCAATATTTCCCCTGGATTTGGATACAGATGATTTTGATGACCAGTGAATGTTAGAAAAGAGGGCAAATATGACGATGGCTAAAAATGCCAGAAAAATGATCGTTATAAAGCGATCGGATTTTTTCAAAATAGATTAACTCCCAGCAGTTTTATATATGACTATTTTCTGCCCGGGGTAAATGAATCGTTTTCGGTCCAAATTATTCCAGGTGCGAACTTTACTTAAACCGACCCTATATGCATCGGCAATTTCGCTAAGAGTTTCCCCTTTTTTTACCACATGAATAATCTTGGTTTTCCCGGATGGTGTTGAAGAATAATTTGAAATATGTTTTTTACTCACCGGCATCTTTAATTTCTGCCCCGGATAAATGAACCGTTCCTCATAGAGGTTATTTATAGAGCGAATTTTGCTTAATCCCACACTATAGGACCCTGCAATTTCACTTAAGGTCTCCCCTTTTTTCACTTTATGAATCACAAAGTTCTGGGAAGTGGATATTGTACTGCTTGCATAGTATTGATTTGTAGGAATTCTTAGTACCTGTCCGACTTTTATCTGATTCTTATTCCTGATGTTATTTGATGCAATAAGCGCCGATATACTGGTTCCATATTTTCTGGCAATATAAGATAATGTCTGACCGCGCAGTACCCGATGAGTAGTCCATTGCGGTTTCTTATCTACATCGGGGATATCGGTTAATTTATCGGCTAATCCAGTCCCTTTTCCAACCGGTACCCGTAAAATATATTCTTCATCTTCCGGAGGAGTTATCCACCGTCTTAATTCCGGATTATATTGTTTGAGCAAAGTTGATGATATACCACTTACTCTGGCAATATCCTCGAATTCATAAGAGCGGTCCATGACTACTTCATCCCACTTCCATGTGTCTTCGGGTTTGTTTTCAAAGCCATACTTCTCAGGATCAAGAGCAATAGTAAGCCCAGCCATCAATGTAGGCACATAGTTCCGGGTTTCTCTGGGCAGCGACCGTAATTTCCAGTAATCACGGGTACCTTCCCTGCGGATCGCGCGCCAAACCCGCAATTCACCGGTATTATAGGCTGCCAGCGCTAAAAACCAGTCGTCAAATTCTTCGTATAGTTTATTCAGATATTTCGCCGCAGCATAAGTTGATTTAATAGGATCCCGGCGTTCATCTACCCACCAGTTTCTCTTTAATCCATATATCGCTCCCGTAGAGGCGATAAACTGCCATGGACCAGACGCGTGGGCGTAAGAATATGCCACCGGATTAAAACCACTTTCAATCAGCGCCAAATAGAACAGCTCATCAGGCAACCCGTACTCACGTAATATCGGCAACATATGTTCTTTATAGAGTCCCGCATTATTTAGCCATTTTTGGAAACATTCGCGTCCCCGCGTAGAAAAATATTCAATAATTCGATCAATCTGTTTAGAGCTCACCAGTGGTAAATGACCCTGTCTGTCATCAACTATCAGGAGCGTATCATGGGCTAATGCAACCGTGTCGAGAACCACTTCAATTAATTCTTCTTTGATAATAGCCGCGCCATAGGTTCCCGAATCACCGTTCAGGTAACTGTAACTTTCCTGAAAATCAAATGTGATTTTTTCATAAAACCGGTTAAACTCATCCTGCTGTAAAAGTGTCAGTGTATCGAGTCCGCTAATCTCAGCCATAATCTCAAAGCTTCGATCAAAGCAATATTTTACCTCGGATGTATCTTCAAAATGTGCTGCAATAAGCGCATCTACATAAAATGTTTTCGCCTCGGCAAACATCAGGTCAAACAGATCGGGTCGTGAATTATCCATTTCCTCATAACCAGGTGTTGAAACAGACGCAGCGGTCGAATCCTCAGTCACGGAATAAGCATTATTACTTAAAATAATACCAGATAAAAGAATCGCTAAAGATGTATATTTTTTAATTTTCATATTTAATTATAAGTTAATTAGAATTTACAGCGGGGAAATTATACTTATACCGGCTCATAATCAAGGTGTTTATTTTGATTTATCTAAAATTTTGTCGATAATACTCGATGTCGATTTCCCTCGAACAAATGGAATGATTTTCACTTCATCCACAATATCTCTGCCTATAATCTCATCTGGTTTATAATCTTCACCTTTTACGAGGATGTTTGGTTTGATCTGCCGGAGTAGTTCAAAAGGCGTCTCTTCATCAAACAAAACAACATAATCTACCATTTCAATTGCTGCTAATAATCGAGCCCGATCCTGTTCAATCAAGATTGGACGATCCGGTCCTTTAATTTGTTTCACAGACGAATCAGAGTTCATTCCAACAATCAAAACATCGCCAAACGATTTTGCTTTTTCAAGCAATTCCAGATGACCAACATGAAGAATATCAAAACAACCGTTGGTAAAAACAACGCGTTTATTTCCTGTATTCAATGACCGGACTATTTTTTCCGCTTCAGGTTGTGTTATTATTTTCTTGTCGATTTGCATATTCCTCCAGCGGACACAATTTACAAAGATTTAGATCACAAAACCTGTGATTAAGTTCAATCGATCCCTGAATTAAGTAATTTTTATTAAAGAAATTTAATGGTAAACTCAATCGTTGAGCCCACTTTTTAATAGAACTCGGTATTTCCCCCTTTGGGACGCTCATGTTCAAATAAGCAGTTTTTTCCATCAGGCTCTTATTATTTTGCAATAAAGCAATCGCCCTGACAAATGGCAGCAATACATTCACTAATAAATCCATCAATCGACGATCTCCAATAAGAACATTTCCGTACTGGTTAATAAAAAACGGATGATTTTTCCATAAACCGGCAGGCTGCTGGAAGTAATCTCTAACCCAGCATAACATTTTATCGAAAGAACGATTTGAAGTCACCTGGTTTATCCATAGCTGCGCCGGGTAGTCAGGATAAAATTTCACGAGAATCTGGGCTAATGCGGCAATCCGACGCGTCGGATAGTTTGCCGGACGGCTCCCGGCAAAATGCCATCGATAGAATTTCGATTGTATCTTAAAATGTTTTTGAATTCGTTCCCAATGCTGCCATAAGCCATCGTAATAATCCGAATATGTTAATAGATACTTTGAATTGGGGGGATCAAGAAAACCTGCCGACCCAAAAAGAACACTCTCAAGAATGATGATTCGTTCTTGTTTCGCTATACTGTCAATTATTGAATAAAGTTTTGAGAGCGGCAACTGATCCGCAAACATTCGAAATGATTCCCGGTTGCGACTATATCCCAATACATCCAGCAGCATTCTATAAAAAAAGTGTTCCGGTTCGACGAACATTAGTTGCGAACGAATTGCCAATGCTTTTCTCTGAAAACGTATATCGGCGAATTTTTTAATAACCGATTGTAATCCCTGTTCATTGACTTCAGTCCAATTTTCACAAAAATAATCCGTTGATTTTTCGTCCATCTGATGCGAGGATAGGACCAGCACCGGTATGGTATTATGATTTTGGGTGATAATTTCTCTATTTTTATTAGCATTTATAACAACGTGAAGAATGACATTATTATAGATTGGGTCCTCATGATGCTTATGATGATACCAGTCATCATTGTCAATATGGATTTCCACATCGCCTGTAATTATTTTATCACCAATAAGGATTTGAGCATTGGCAAAGTCCGGTCCCTCCAGATCATTTCGTTTTCCTGTGTCAATGATACTCAGCTGCTGACCATCAGTCGTCTGAAGCCTTTTTAGAGGAAATTGTTGAAACAGCCATGTTTTGTACAGTGATTTTTCAAGCGGTTTATAGATTGACCGTTTTTCTGAAATTTTATGGATTTGACAATTAATCAATATTTACTGTCTGTTTTGTTCATAAGCTTCTTTTCGCTTGACCATCGGCTCCCGTATTGACTGAATGCATTTATCAATATTGGAAAATTGATGCACATATACGGGCTTATCAATGACAATATCTACATTGCCGGGAACAACGTTAAGCGATTTATTGGGAATACAATATCTTGCTCCCATTATCGTGACTGGAATCAACGGTAAATTCTCAGCGTCCGCCAACCAGAAAGCGCCTTTTTTAAAGGGTCTAATTTGTCCGTCATGACTTCTGGTACCTTCCGGGCTAACGATGATAAAAATTCGTCTTCGGATCAGATTCTTTGAAACTTTCTTAATGGATTTTATTGCTTTATAACGGTTTTGGCGATCAATAGGAATATGATTACACAATGCAAGGCACCATCCAAAAACCGGGACTTTAAATAATTCCCGTTTAGCCATAAATCGCGCCGGCAACTGAAGTCCCGCAACGGCTATGGGTATATCAAGGGCGCTTTCATGATTAATAATGATAACTCCCGGTCCCTTTTCCGGTATATGCTCTTTCCCGATTACATTTAGTTTTACTCCTAATAATATCAGAACTATTCGCGACCAGACAATTAATAACCAAGAATGCAACGGCGGCCAAAACAGATTTAAAGCCGCCATCAGGATCGTAATTAATAGAGTAATGCTAATACTTAATATATTTCTGATCATTTTATTTATAGCCTTAGGTTAACCCTACTACGTAACTTACAGATTTAATATAACGAATGTAGTATTTACAATTGTTAGTTGAAATTATATATCGTATCATATTTTCTAAGTGACGTTATAGGGTTAATTGATTTCTGACTCTATCCGGTACTGAATAAGCATTCAATAAATCGCTTACCTCGTCTGAAGTTAATGATTTAATATCCCCAACAGCCCGGGCAATTGATAGTACTTTAAACACGTGTTCTGTCCGTTCTAATTTATAATAGGCATCTCGTAAATCTGAACCAAGTGTAACAACACCGTGTCGTTCCAATAATAAAGCATCCCATTTTGAAGCGAATTCTGCAACAATCTCAGCAAATTCTTGAGTGGAAGGAGTTTTATAGGGCACTAAGGGAATTTTACCTAAAGTCACAACAACTTCCGGCATGATCAGTTCTTCCATACCTTTTCCGATCATGGCAAATGCCGTCGCATACGGCGAATGTACATGTATAATTGAATTAATATCGGAACGGTGTTTATAAATTTCAAGGTGCATCCGGTATTCAGAAGATGGTTTTTTCTCTCCTTCAATTCTATTACCGCTGATTTTAATTAAATCTCCAGGTTCAAGTTCTCCTTTTGATACATTTGTTGGTGTTATTAAAAACGCATCTTTGCTTAGTCTATAGCTAATATTCCCGTCATTTGCGGCAACAAAGCCCTGTTGGTGGACTTTTTTCCCGATATTACAGATTTCGATCCGTTTTTGCAGTTCGGTCATCATAGCTGAGTTTTGATTATATTGAATCCGGTGTAAGGTTGTAAAATTTCCGGAATTATAATAGTGCCTTCATCTGTTTGATAGGTTTCCAGAAATGCAATCATCAGACGGGGCGTTGCCACTCCGGAACCATTAAGCGTATGAACATAGGATACTTTATTATCGGCTGTCCGGCGATATCGTATATTTGCCCGGCGCGCCTGAAAATCTGTAAAATTGCTTACACTTGAAACTTCGAAATATTTCTTAGAGCCCGGCGCCCAAACCTCAATATCGTAACATTTCGCAGCAGCAAAACTAAGGTCACCCGAACATAAGGAAACTACGCGGTAATGAAGATTTAACGCCTGGAGTATTTCTTCGGCATCTTTTAATAACGCTTCATGCGCTTCATAAGAAGTTTCCGGCGTGGTAAACCTGACCATCTCTACTTTATTAAACTGGTGAACGCGTGATAAACCACGCGTATCTTTCCCGTATGATCCCGCCTCACGCCGAAAACAGGCAGAGTAGGCTGTGTATTTTATTGGCAATTGACTTTCAGCAAGAATTTCATCACGATGAATATTTGTCAGCGGAACTTCGGCGGTTGGGATCAAAAACAGATCGTCAGTATAATCTAAGTACATATCATCTTCAAGTTTGGGAAGCTGTCCTGTTCCGAAAGTCGATTTACGATTTGCCAGAAACGGCGGAAATATTTCCTGATATCCGTGTTTCTCTACATGAAAATCCAGCATGAAGTTTATAAATGCGCGCTCCAGTTTCGCACCGGCGCCTTTATAAAGAGGAAATCCGCTCCCGGATATTTTTGCCCCGCGATGAAAATCCAGAATTCCCAGCGCTTCCGCCAGATCGAGATGATCTTTTATCGGATAATCAAATACTGGTTTGTTTCCCCATTCTTTAACAAAGACATTATCCTCCTCAGATTCCCCAATTTTAACTGTTTCATGAGGCAGATTTGGAAGAGTTATCATTATGGCATCCAATTGTTCTTCAACCTGTCGAATTTCTTCATCGAGTGACTTGATTTGAGTTCCGACCTGTTTCATCTCCTGAATTTTATCGTCTGCCGGTTGCTTATTCTTTTTCAACTGAGCGATTTCAACGGAAACCCGATTGCGCAGAGCTTTAAGTTCGTCACTGCGCGTAACTGCCTCCCGGCGTCTCTGATCAAGATTTAAAAGAGTATCCAGTTCATCACCGCTATTTTTTGCATCTAATCCCACTTTGAACCGTACCGGATCCTGACGAATTTGTTTGATATCCAACATACAATCTCCATAAACAAACACTATTAATAAATATCAAATCACCTCTATGGGATAAGATATAAAATATTTTCTATTAAGAGTAGATTTAAAATTTCTTTATTTGAATACCATAACCGGACTAATTATATGCCGCCCGGTGTTTTTTCCGGATTCCCACAAGCAAGGTTTGTACAATGATCTTCAGGTCTAAAAGAATCGACATGTTTTCAATATAGTAAAGATCGTACCGCAATTTTTCACGGACATCGTCAATACTTTCATCATATTTGTATTTTATCTGCGCCCAGCCCGTTATTCCCGGCTTTACGATTAAGCGTCTGGAATAAAACTGGATCGACTGTTCAAGTTCATTGACAAAATAGAGCCGTTCAGGACGAGGACCAACAATGCTCATATCACCCATCAGGACGTTAAAAAATTGTGGAATTTCATCCAATCCTGTTTTTCTCAGTAATTGCCCCAAACGTGTAATACGCGAATCTTCTTTTTCAGCCCATTTCGGACCGGTTAAATCCTCAGCATTATGCATCATCGATCTGAATTTGATCAGTTCGAATTCCTGCTTATTCTTACCAATCCGTTTTTGTTTATAAAAAATCGGACCCGAGGAATCTATTAGGATTGCCAGTGCAATAATCACCCATATTGGCATGAAAACAATCAGAACCATTAGCGAAACCGCTATATCAATAATCCGCTTAAGTAGCCATTCCCAGGTCTTCATGTTTGAACTGAAAAACCGGATGAGTGATACTCCATAGATGTGACTGGTTTTAAAACCGGATACCAAATTATAAAAATCAGGAAGCAGTTTAACAGAAACATTATAATGGCTGAATATAGCTATTAGATCCATGATCGTATCGCTGTCGGAATCATCGAGAGCTATGATTGCTTCTTTTATCTTTTTCTGTTTAATAAAAGTTGGAATATCCTCAAATCCACCTAAAATGGGTATTCCCTGGATTATTTTACCAACATTACCGTTTGCATGATCATCTATATACCCAACAAGATTAAATTTAAGTACCGGAACATTTTTTATTTTTGTTGCAACATTAATCGCTCTATTGGAGGCGCCGATAATCAGGGTCGGGCGTTTTTTAAACCCTAATAAGTCATTGTTTTTTAATATACTAATT
>JAHIOG010000563.1 GCA_018895675.1 bacterium | reverse complement strand
TTTCAATGAGTTAGAAAACTTAAGTCAAGTCAGCTAAAGCAAACTTAACTCAAGTTTTCATAGTTTGTGGACAGACTCCATATAGTCTGTTCAGCCGCCTTATTCTGGTTACTCCGCTCAGCGTTGTAACCTCATAGGAAGTCACAACGCGAAGCGACGTGACGAGATATAATTCTACTTTGTGTCTTAGTGGTTTCCTAGCCTTTGATCACACCCATTGGCGTAAACCGGGCGACCTTTTTGGTGATTCCCGCCTGGTGCATTGTGTTGACCACTTCAGTGACATTTTTATACGCATAAGGCATCTCTTCCGCCATGGTTGCCTTGCCTTCCGCCATGACAAAAACGCCGGCATTCTCCAGTTCTTTGAACAGGTTGCGCCCCAGGCTTTTCTTTTTCGCCTTGTGCCGTGACATCACCCGTCCGGCGCCGTGGCAGGAACTGCCGAATGTCTCTTCCATCGCTTTCTGAGTTCCCACACACAGATACGATTCGGTGCCCATATCACCCGGAATCAACACCGGCTGCCCGATTAAACGATACTCATCCGGTAAGTCGGGACTTCCGGGACCAAATGCCCGTGTGGCGCCTTTGCGATGAACACAAACTTTGCGCTGTTTTCCATCAACATTATGAGTTTCGATCTTGGCAATATTATGCGCGATATCCCAGATCAACCGCATTCCCAGATCGTTGGGAGCTATGTTCAGGCTTTTCTGGAATGTCGATTCAATTAGCGACGATATTACCTGGCGATTGGCAAAGGCGAAATTCGCAGCAGCCCGCATGGCTCCAAGGTAATCCTTGCCTTCCTGACTGTTCAACGGTGCGCATGATAATTGTCGATCCGGTACGGATATTCCATATTTAGCGGTTGCCTGAAGCGTCACTTTGATAAAATCATCACAAACCTGGTAACCCAACCCCCGTGAACCGGTATGGATCAACAAGACAATATTGCCCTTTATTAATCCCAGGCGCGCAGCAGCATTTTCATCATAAATATCAATGATTTCACTAATCTCAACAAAATGATTCCCTGAGCCCAGTGTTCCCAATTGCGGCGCTCCGCGCTGATAGGCTCGTTGAGAAACGACATCCGGGTCCGCTCCATCGAGGCAACCTTTGTCTTCGATGTATCGCAGATCATCATTGGCTCCGTATCCATTCTCAATCGCCCAGCGAGCGCCTTTTAATAGCACTTTCTGTACGTCACTCCTGCTTAATCTCCTTATAGCGCCGTGTGAACCGACTCCGCTGGGAATATTATTAAACAATCCGGTAACTATGTTTTTGATTCGGGGACGGATAAATTCTGCGCTTAAATCTGTTCTGAGAAGCCGAACGCCGCAATTAATGTCGTAACCCACTCCACCGGGAGAAATAACACCCTGTGCGGCGTCAGTGGCGGCAACTCCGCCAATGGGAAAGCCATAGCCCCAGTGAATGTCCGGCATCGCCAGCGAATATTTGATTATTCCCGGCAGCTGAGCCACATTTGCCACCTGTTTCAGGCTTTCGTCCTGCTGAATCTGACTCATTAGCGCCTCGGAAGCATAGATGCGCCCCGGAACGCGCATCGGACCGGCTTTGGGTATTTCCCACAAATAGGCGTTTTTCCGTATCAATCTTTCATTGCTCATTTTTATATATCCAGAATAAATTGTGCCGTTGCTTCATGCTCTTCAACTATTACTTTAAGTTGGTGATAGGTAACGCTCTTGATCTCCCTCTGTAAAACATGACATTTCTTGTGGTATTTTTCTCCGAAAATTCTTGCCTTAAAGCGTTTATCACTCATATCTAAAACATCAACTTCAGAAACGAGAAAACCGGACGTATGGAACACGAATAACAATTCGCTCAGCCACTCTCTCAGCAGCAATTCAATATTTTCCGATTGGACTTCAATTATCCGGTCAGATTGATTCCGCACCGTTTTGATATCCGTCATCAGGTCCGTCAGAGTGAGAGCTGCGTTTTTAAAAAGGGATTTTAAATCCTCCGCCTTCACCTGAACGCCCAAATCCGATGTATGATCAAATAGTTGGTAAAAGGGTCTCATTCTGTGACTTTGCCCTTTCTGATCTTTTCTTACGTGGCTGTTCTGAGCATGTCATGCTCCTCTCTTTCATAATTAAATTACGCACCGGTCTTTCCAAAAGCAAGATGCTCCTGAAAATGGTTGCTATATGCCATGTATGTTTATTGTATTTATAAATTTTAATTGTGGTTGATTTGCCGACGAAGGCATACGGTTATCATACCATTCTGAAAACGAAAACCTTCCAAAGATTTCCCCCTTTACTCCGGAATCATAAACTTAAATTGCCAACCAATATATTTTCCTTTTTTTGTTTCTGTAATTGTCTCACCAGAGACTCCTGTTGGAGGAATTTGGAATTTATTTGTTATTTGGGATTTGATTAATGACATTCCACAAAAGAATGTGGTGTTCTAATGTTTAATTAAAGTATAGGGCACCAATCAAAATAAATTCTATTGCATTTTATGTTGATCTTATTTATTATCCTGTTGTGAATAAATTCAGGCAAAAAACCTACAAAATTTTATTGGATGCTTATACAAAAGCCGGGGAGAATGGGAACGTAAAAAAGCGGGAGTAAACCAAAAATGACTTTGAGTCTTGACAATGGAATCTTATGCGATACAAAGAGCTGTAAAGCCTATGTGTATAGACGAAATAAAAACAATTGGATTTATACCGCCAAATCGGGTGGATATATACAATTGTTTATACACAAACGTTACCACACATATTAAAACTGCATGCCAAATAAAATTTACATACAAGATATTTTACCACT
>JAHIOG010000562.1 GCA_018895675.1 bacterium | reverse complement strand
CGCCAGAATATAGCCATGATAACCCAGGCCACTGATCTGCCCCATACAAACCGGAGCGATCAGTGATTTGCGGCGAAATGGTTCACGGCTGTAAATATTGCTTAGATGAACTTCGATCACGGGCACGTCTATGGCTTCCACCGCATCCCGGATTGCCACCGAGCTGTGCGTAAAACCACCGGGATTGATAATAATCCCTGAATACCCTCCTGATTTTTGAATGGCGTCAATGATATCCCCTTCATGATTCGATTGAATGATATCCACGGAAACGCCTTTGGATTCGGCAAAATCCCGTATCTTCCGGTTGATCTCATTTAGGGTTAATTTCCCGTAAACTTCCGGTTTTCTCTTACCCAGTAGATTTAAATTTGGTCCATGAATGATACGAAACGATTCCATTCCAACTCCTTTATATGACTCTCTCCGATGGCGCTGAGCGCCGGCAGATTCAGTTTACCGTTACGAATTTTTTTATCCTGCAGGATGTAGTGCTGTAAATCATTATTTGAAATTTTATGCGGTAATGATATCGGCAAATTATATGATGCAATCAAATCGGTAATTCGCTGAACATCATGTTTTGTTAACCCATCAATCTGCATGGCGATTTTGGCTTCCATCACCATTCCCATCGCTATCGCCTCACCGTGTTTTATCCTGCGGTATTTGCTGCAGGCTTCAATTACATGACCAACGGTGTGACCGAAATTCAGCAGCGACCTCCTGCCGTTTGATTCCTTTTCATCTTCCTGAACAATATCCCGTTTGTAGCGCAAACAGCGGGTGACGATCTCCCGAAGCAACTTCAGTTTTCTGGTAAGAATTTCATCACGGCGATTTACCAGCAGGTTAAAAAGTTTTTCGTCTCCAATCACCGCAATCTTTATGACTTCCGCCAGACCGTTGCAAAATTCCCGCTCGGGCAGAGTTTTCAATAGCTGCACATCCGTCAGAACCAGATCGGGCTGATAAAAACTGCCAATCAGATTTTTTCCAAGTGGATGATTGACGCCGGTCTTTCCGCCCACGCCGGCATCCACCTGCGCCAATAGAGTTGTTGGCACATTTACCAGCCGGCAACCGCGTTTTAGTGTTGCCGCAACAAATCCGGCAATGTCGGTGATGACGCCGCCGCCCAGCCCCAGCACCAAATCCGAACGGTCAAAATGATGTTTTAACAAGACATCATAAATCTTTGATACTGTTTTCAAAGTTTTATAGCGTTCACCATCGGGAACAATCACCGGAACAACTTCTATCCCGGCTTTATCCAATTGATCCGCCACCAGATCGAGATATAGCGCTGCTACCAGCGGATTACTGATTACGGCACAGCGTTTTGGTCGCACTTGTAAAAAATCAATCAGTTGTGTAACACAATTCTCGCCGATAATAACGTCGTACGTTGAGCTCGCTGTTTTTATGTTAATGGATCTATTTTTTGAAGGTATCTTTTTTGAACCCTCTATTTTCACTTTTGAAAGAATGTCCCCGACAATCTGTCCAGGTGTTTTCGATCTTGTATCGATAACAATATCTGCAAAATTGTATAACTCTTTTCGTTTGGACAACAATCGTTCAACAGCGTTTCTTTCTTTCAATAATGGACGAGTCTGGTCGTTTAGCAAGCGCTGTCTGACCGTCTCTGCGTCAGTATGTAAATGAACGACGATCCCCAGGCGTGATAACTGTTTACGGTTTTTTTCATCGATCACCATACCGCCGCCGGTGGCAATTACAGTGTTCTGCAATCCGCGTGTTGAACGCAGCGCCCTTTTTTCCAATCGCCGGAAATATGCTTCGCCGTTTTGTTGAAAAATATCATTTATGCGACGGTTTTCGGCAAGTTCAATCATACGGTCGGTAGAAATAAACGCCAGACTACTTCGCTGGGAAATCTCTCTCCCCACACTGTCCTTGCCGCTGCCCATAAAACCGATCAGGATAATATTGTTCATAATCTCTGCATATATTGTTGAAAATTTGCTTTCATATCATCGATAGAATCGCCACCGAATTTCTCTGTCAGGGCTTCTGCCAGTACAAACGCCAGCATGGATTCCGCCACCACACCAGCCGCGGGGACAACGCAAACATCCGCCCGTTCTATCTGTGCGTCAATGGCTTTTCCGGTACGGATATCCGCCGACAGCAGAGGTTTACGCAGAGACGGCAAGGGCTTAATATTTATGCGCACGACGATATCTTCACCGTTGCTTATGCCGCCCTCAATCCCCCCGGCGTGGTTGCTCATTCTGAAAAATCCCTTTTTAGATTCATAAATGATTTCATCCTGAGCTTCCGAACCAGGTTTTTCATTAATGTCATCATCACCGATAAAGACTCCTTTGACCGACGGAATCGACATCATCGCAGCAGCGATCCGGGCATCCAGACGCTGATCCCACTGAGTGTAGGTTCCCAGCCCGGGACAGACGCCTGTAGCGATTATTTCCGAAACACCACCCAGCGTATTGCCTTCCTCTATAGCTCTATCGATCAGTTGCATCATCACGGATTCCTGATTGCCGTCCCGGCAGCGCAGCGGTGAAAACTCCGCCTCTTCATTGCTGCGGGTTGCGTTTTCAGACACCACGGAGCCGATCGCTACAGTATGAGAAAATACTTTAATATCGAACTGCTTCAATAACTGTTTGTACAACGCCCCCGCTGCCACTCTTGCGGCGGTTTCCCGTGCGGATGCTCGTT
>JAHIOG010000561.1 GCA_018895675.1 bacterium | reverse complement strand
TCATCATCTACTGATATTTGATCTGGTTCTGGAAGAACAGACGAATAAAAAGTGTGATGAGCTCAAGAAATGCCGGCAGCTGAAAGATGCTTTACGCCGGGCGTTCCCGGATTATGAGATTATGGTCAATATTGACCCAATGTATACTTTTAATTAATTTGTAATCGTTTTTAAGGAGAAATCTTAATGGTTAAAAGAACTATCGTATCGATGCCTGGTGACGGCATTGGAAAAAATGTATTGGAAGAGGCAATCCGGGTTTTGGATACTACCGGTTTTGAGGCTGATTATATTGAAGCCGACATCGGCTGGAAATTCTGGTGCAAAGAGGGTAATCCCCTTCCACAACGGACTCTTGATCTGATTGCTGAACATAAGATTGCTCTCTTTGGGGCAATTACCTCTAAACCGAAAGATGCGGCAGCTGCCGAACTTGACCCTGAATTAAAAGATAAAGGTCTGGTCTATTTCAGCCCTATCGTCGGTCTGCGTCAGCATTTCGGTCTGGATATCTGTATGCGTCCCTGCCATTCATACACCGGCAATCCGCTGAATTTTATTCGTCGCGGTCCGAATAATACAGTCCATGAACCTGAAGTGGACGTGATAATTTTCCGTCAGAACACAGAGGGACTTTATAGTGGTGTTGAGTGGAGTAATCCGCCGGATAAGGTCTATGATGCATTGCTAACCCATCCAAAATTTGTAAAGAACTTTGGCGATACACCACGAGAAGAAATATCTGTATCTACCCGGATTTTCACTAAAAAGGCCACCGAACGAATTCTGAGAGCAGCCTTTGAATATGCGAAAAAGTACGGTTACAAGTCCGTCACAGTTTGTGAAAAACCCAACGTGATCCGGGAAACCTCGGGTATGATGTACAAGATGGCTCAGCAAATCCAGAAGAGTGATTATCCTGAGATCGAACTCTGGAATACCAATATTGATGCGCAGATGATGTGGCTTACCAAAAATCCCGAGAATTATGGTATTATCGTTGCCGGAAACATGTTTGGTGATATTGTCTCCGATGGTTTTGCCGGTCTTATCGGCGGTCTGGGTTTTGCCTGTTCGGCGCAGTTCAATCCTGAAACCGGTATCGGCGTCTTTGAACCGACCCATGGCTCAGCGCCGAAATACGCGGATTACCCGGTGTCCATTGTAAATCCTATCGCCATGATAGAATCAGCCTGTATGATGCTTGATTTTATTAATGAGAACGACATTGCCGCGAAAATTCGTAAAGCAGTAGCGGAAGTGATTACCGAAGGTAAGGTTCGAACTTATGATATGATGAAGATGCCAGGTCGGGCCGATGTGGTTGATAATGGCGCCGCCTCAACGAAGCAGATGACCGATGCGATTATCGCCAAACTCTGAGAAAAATCAATATGATGTGTCAAATTAATAGAAGGTGCTACTCATGAATAAAGATGTATTAGACTTATGGCCTGAACTAATGTGGATTCAGGATGAGAATTTAAGAGAAAAGGTCGCTAAAACATGGGAACTTGCCCTGGAGAGAAGTGTCTTAACTTCTGACGATCTGAAGAGGATTCCCTTTACCTTGCTTTGTGGTCCCGATCTCAAGGTCACCTTCATGGATCACAAACGCTCGGTGGTACACATTGCCCGGGATGCCGGACGGAAGATCAATGAGATGTACTATGGTGAACTGACTGTGGACATGGATGTATTGATTGCTGGCGCCATCCTTGCCGATGTGGGTAAACTGCTTGAATACGTACTGGATGAAAAGGGTAAGGCGGTTCAGGGCGCTTATGGTAAATATCTGCGTCACCCCTTTTCCGGGGTGTCCATAGCCGAGCAGTGCAGTGTGCCCGCCGAGGTATGTCATATTATTGCCGCCCATGCCGTTGAAGGCGATCTGGTCAAGCGCAGCACCGAGGCCTATATTGTCCATCATGCGGACTTCATGACCTTTTTACCTTTTAAAGAAAGACTGACTCTATGAATCTCATCGAAAAAATACTCGCCAACCACAGCAGCCAGGAAACCGTAAAACCCGGTGATATCATTGATGTCAGCATCGATGCCCGGGTAGCCCGTGATTTTGGCGGCGCCAATGTTGTGAAAAACCTGATCAAAAATGGTCTCGAGGTGGACGATCCTGCAAAGACCTTTTTTACCTTTGACTGTAATCCGGGAGGCTCGGATCAGAAATATGCTGCTAATCAGCATTTCTGCCGTCAGTATGCCCGGGAAAATGATATTAAAGTATATGATGTAAATTCCGGTATCGGAACCCACCTTGCCATTGATAAAGGACTGATTCTGCCGGGTGGAACCTTCGTATCCACCGATTCACATGCCAATATCATGGGCGCCATTGGAGCCTTTGGACAGGGAATGGGGGACCAGGATATTGCGGCGGTATGGGCCAGTGGTCAGTCGTGGTTCAAGGTTCCTAAATCGGTCAAACTCAACTTTACCGGAACGCGACCGGAACATGTGAGCGCCAAGGATATCGTTTTGAATCTGCTGGATCGGTTTGGGGCCAATATGCTCCTGGGCTGTGCCGTGGAAATGGTTGGTGATGCTGTTGATGTGCTTACGTTGGATGAGCGGATCACCATCTCCTCAATGGGAACCGAGATGGGCGCCATCATTATCCTGTTTACACCAACAACTGCAATCATTGAGGAACTGGAAACGCGAACAGGAAAAACTATTGATTTGATTGCGGCTGATCCGGATGCAGAGTACGAACAGGTGTTTGAAGTGAATGTTTCTGCATTCAAGCCAATGGTGGCACAACCGGGACATCCCCATGATGATATTGATATCCGGGAAGTTAAAAAGACCAAAATCGATTCGGCTTTTATCGGCAGCTGCACCAACGGCCGTATATCGGATCTCCGGATTGCGGCGGATATTCTCAAGGGCAAAAAAGTGGCGCCCGGCGTTGTTCTTAAGATTGTTCCTTCAACTGATGATGTATGGAAACAAGCTCTTGATGAAGGGCTGATAAAAATATTTAAAGATGCCGGAGCCCTGGTGTCCAACGCCGGTTGCGCCGGCTGCGCGGCAGGACAGGTGGGACAGAACGGACCCGATGAGATCACTGTCAGTACGGGAAATCGCAATTTCGCCGGGAAACAGGGGCAGGGTAGTGTTTACCTGGCGTCTCCAGCCGTGGTAGCCGCCTCGGCTGTAGCCGGTTATATTACGGCTCCCGATGACATGCCGGCCAAGGCAGCCGAATTTATGGCTCGGGGAATCAAACTGGGCGAAGCTAAAGAAAAAAGTCGTCCCGATGCTCCGCCGGTTGAATTTACCGGACGGGTTTGGCTGATTCAAAAGGATGATATTGATACGGATATGATCTTTCATAACCGCTACCTGACCATCACTGATCTCAAGGAAATGGGACAGTATACGTTTGATAACCTGGAAGGATATGAGGATTTTGCGAAAAAGGCTCAACCCGGCGATATTATAATGACAAGTAAGAATTTTGGTGCCGGCAGCTCGCGCCAGCAGGCGGTGGATTGCTTTAAATCACTAAGTATTCCACTTATCCTTGCCGAGTCATACGGCGCTATCTATGAGCGCAATGCCATTAATGCCGCTATGCCCATCCTAATCTATGATCAAGTCCTTATTGAAGAACTGGATATTCTGGATGGTGATACGATCACCGTTAATCTGGAAACCGGCGCTATTCAAAATCAACGTTCGGGTAAATCCGGCAAATTGCAACCCTTTTCGCCGGTTCAGATGGATATTTATAAATGTGGTGGATTGCTAAACAAATAAAATGATTGCGCTGAACAGATCGCTTTCATTTGCGGGTATCGGGAATTTTTCCCGATAGCAGCATTGTGTAGTTCAACCCCTTTAGGGTTGGGGATTCTGTTGCTTGTTCCTTGGTCAATAGGTTGCACCTGTTGTTATTCATGTTTAACCCTTGCAGGGTTGGGGGATTTATTGGTTTATTTGCTTATTGGTT
>JAHIOG010000560.1 GCA_018895675.1 bacterium | reverse complement strand
ATTCGGATTTTGCATAAATTGATGAACTTTCCACTGTTCGTGAATAGAGAACATTGGCAATTAAAATTAAAAAAATAAGATAAAATATACATCCCGGCAATTTTCGCCGTTGAATAGGGTAGGGTGCTATAAATCGCCTCTCGGTTACTGGAATCGAAATCCTCTTTTAACGGTTAAGAAGTTCCTGTTTCTGATTTATATAGTATGTGCGAATCGAATCGAGCGTTGAAATATATTCCGGGAGTTCCGATGATTCCAGATCTTTGATTACCGGCAGGTAATCGTACTCTGTAATATACGTTACCAGCGGAAGTGATTGCGTTGTAGAAACCCAGTTATTGTAACCCCTGTTATTTGAAGGACTGGCGGTATTGTCGATAAATACACCCCAATTTGCTTCAGGTTCGGATGCAATTTTAACATCTGATTGATAAGACTGGTGGTCAATTTCTCCACCGAGAGCTGTTATCTCCAGTGCAAATTGGTCTAATTTGGTCCGTAATGCTTCTTCTTCCCGGGCAGCATCGATCATTACACTGATCTGCTGGATTTTTTCATCCAGAAAATTAACAAGATCGCTTTTCAATCTGATATTTGTTCTACCCGATTGAATAAAATCACGGATATTCATTTTTGATGGAATTGCCATATCGTCAACATGTGTGTAATATGCTTTTGTATCGATAACCCAGTTTCGAATCTCTATGATCCGGATCAGATAGTCCAGACCGGCTTTCCGTTGATCGACGGGTAAATTGGTATTTAGTTCTGTCACCAGGGAATCCATATCGTTTGTGATTAAAGCAAAAAGGGCAGAGGATGTCGCTCTGGCGGAATTCTGTAATTCCAACAACTGTTGGTAATAATTTAACATAACAGTATTAATCGCCGCCTTTTCTTCGGTTAGTTTGACCACTTTTCTGCGGTCTAACCATGACGGTTTTTTTCGATTATCGAGCACATTGATTTCACGATCAATATCAGCAATCTTTGTGTCAAGTTTCTCAATCTGTTTATTTGTTTGAATGATTTTCTTTACATTGGCAGACAGATCGGAACGATAATCGTTCATTTGATTTCCGGCGAACCCGCTTTGTACTAAAATCAATATCAGGATGATACAGATACCAGATATTTTCTTGTTTACAACTGCCGGCGAAATTATATACTTCATTATTTATTCCATGTAATCTTATTGTTTTGAAGATGCTGAAACCTCATACTCGTGTTCTTCAATTCCATATTTTTCTATCTTGTAATAGAGCGTACTGGTTTTAATATTCAGCTGATCTGCCGTTCGCTGCTTGACGCCGCGGCAATCTTTCAGCGCATTCAGGATCATTTCCCGTTCAATTTTTGTAATGTATTCCGTCAAATCCCGGTTCGGGAGCGGAGGAGTATTTTCCGGGGATTCAGGTATCCCGGTAAATGAAAACAGCTCATCGGTAAAAAGATTATCTTCAATAAAAACCAGGGCGCGTTCAATAAAATTTTCCAGTTCGCGGACATTTCCGGGCCAGGAATAGGCTTGCAGTTTCCGTAAAACGCTGGTCTGGATATGCGGAATATTGCGCTGGAGTTTTTGTGCTTTATTCTGCAGAATATAATCAATCAGCAACGGTATGTCTTCTTTGCGTTGACGCAAAGGTGGGAGGTGAAGGGGGATTACATTGATGCGGTAAAAAAGGTCTGAACGAAATGATTTATCGTTAACTGCCTGCTGAAGATCTTTATTGGTTGCTGAAATCAGCCGGAAATTGCTCTCGATAAACTTTTCCCCGCCGACTCGCTGAAACTGTTTGGTTTGGAGGACTCTGAGCAGTTTTACCTGAAGAGTGGGAGACATATCGCCAATCTCATCCAGAAATAGGGTTCCTTCGTTGGCTTGTTCGAACTTCCCGGTGTGTGTGCGAACCGCGCCCGTGAATGCGCCTTTTTCATGTCCGAATAGCTCACTTTCCAGCAGCGATTCTGTCAGGGCGCCGCAATTGACCGGGATAAACGGACCATTGTTATTAAGGCTCTGTTGGTGAATAGCCCGCGCAACGAGTTCCTTGCCGGTTCCACTTTCACCGGTAATTAACACCGGACTGTCGGATGTCGATACTTTTTGAATTAATGCCCGGATTTTATTGATCGCATCTGAATTACCGATGATCAGGTCTGATTTGGTATTTGAACCGGTAATTTTACAGCGTGAATCCCAGCGTTCGTAGATAGAAACGATTTTGGATCGGAGTTCAGCCAGTGGAAAGGGTTTGGTGATAAAATCCTCGGCGCCGTTCTTGATTGCGTCAACCGCAATATCGACGGTTGCAAACGCCGTAATGATGATAACATCCAGAGCGGGAAACTGGGATTTAACCATTTTGAACAATTTTATCCCGTCGATTTTGGGCATTTTAATATCGGTGATCAGAAGATTCCAGGATTCTGACCAGCATTTTTTCAATCCCTGTTCACCATCGACTGCCGATCCGACGAAGTAACCCTCTTTTTTCAGGGTGGCAACGATTCCCTCTCTGAGGGATTCATTATCTTCGACGACGAGTATGCGGTAATTGTTTTTCAAAGTGTTCTTTCTATCCTGTGGGTAATTGAATGACAAATTCTGTGCCACTGCTGTCTGAGCGGGTGAGAAGAATCTTTCCGCCATGCTGCTCGACGATGGATTTCGAAATGGACAAGCCCAGACCAACCCCGGAGCTTTTTGTGCTGAAGAAAGCCTCAAAAATCTGAGACTGAATCTCAACCGGGATCGGCGGTCCCTGATTCAGGAATGAAATTGATAACATTTCATTTTTCGATTGAATTGAAATCACTATTTCCATATTCGGAGCTGAGGATTCGCAGGCGTTTTTTAGAATATTGAAAAATGCGTGCTTGATTTTTCCCTGATGGATGGTTGCCGATCCATCACCGTAAATTTTAATAATGTGATTGGGAAAGTCTTGCTGGATGTTTGTGATGATTTCTTCCAGAATAGCGCGAATCGATTGGGAAGTCAGCGTCGATTCGATCGGTCGGGCATAGGCGAGAAAGTTCTCTACGATATTTGACAGGTTAGCAATTTCTTTTGCAACTGCCCTGGAGTAGCTGTGTATTTCTTTCATTTTCCGGGTGGTTTCCAGCAGTAATTCGGCATTAACCTGCATGCCTGCCAGGGGATTGCGAATCTCATGAGCCACCGAAGCAATCAACTGTTTGTTGTCCTTTTCGCGTTGATCGATCTCGTGTCTCATATTTTCCATGGTTTTACCCAGGAAACCGATTTCATCATAACGTCTTTGAAAATTCGTGGTTTCGGCTCGACCTTTACCGATATCCCGGGCGAATTTGGACAGAAGCCGAAGCGGGCGTGTCAGCGTTTGAGATAAAATAGATGCGGCAATGATACTGAAGATTAATACGATTATACCGATGGAAATTATCCGCCGCCGTAGCCGGGCGGTGTATTTTAAAAACCGGGCATCGGCATCCAGACCCAATACGATTTCAGAAGCATTATCAATATTAATCACCTTGAAAACCGATTTGTATGTTTTTCCGGATGTGTTGCTGAAAAGGGGCGAGAAGGCAATCCCTTTAGCGCGTGATTTTTGAATTTCATGTTTATGGATCATGGATGATTGAACTGCACTCGCCCGGTTTCCGGCAACGAGAAAAATATTTTCCTGCCGGTCAATCAGGTAAATGGCGCCGGCTGAATATTTCCGGAGTTCGTGATTTAACGACTCTACGAGAGAATCCTTGACGATCGTCGAACCGGGATATTTCCGGATAAAATCAATTAATCCCGGATCGAGTTTTTCAGAGATACTTTCGATATTTGTTCTCAGATGGTCCGCTAACTGATCCTCTAAAGTGTTCCGGGTTTGCCAGTAAATGGGAATGGAAAGCGCCAGGACAACCAGGCAGACCAGTATTCCGGTTACGATTGCTAATTTCCAGGATAGTCGTCTAAATAAATGCATCATTGGGTTAATTATAACAATAACCGAAACGATATGCAATGGATATCAGAACAAAGTGGATGATTTATTAACAGTTTTATGACTTACCGAATGACACTGGCCGTCCCGTAGCACCTGCCCGACCTGTTGACAAACAGTCTGTCAGGCGGGGGAGCCACGGAACGAGAATAACGCCCCGATATTCCGCTCATTCCCCTCGTAGAGATGTCTTTGACACAAGCCCCAGCTTGGGAATGTTAGCAAAAGATGTAATTTTCCAAGATTATAGAGCGTTAGCGACAATTAAACCATAAAAAAAAGCCCGGTTATAAAACCAGGCTTAAAAAAAGCGATTACAAACTATTTTGTATTAACGCGAGTTCGATCTACGCTGATCGCTAATGCGAAACATGCCGGTGTGGAGCCCTATGCCTGGCTTAAAGAGGTCATCAGTCGCATCGCCGATCATCCCTACTCCAAACTGGATCATTTATTACATCTGAACATGGCCATCGACACAAAATAATCTCCCGATAAGTTAACTCAACCTTTTATCAATGAACAGACGCACTTCACCGGGTGGATACCTTTGTTCGCGAGAAAACTCTCGTTGATGGTGGCGCAGACGACGAGACATTTCATGTCGCTGCAATTGTAAGCACGTGAGATTGTCATAATACCTCCAGGGTTTGGGGTTATTGGACCGGGCTATGCCGGTCCGGGTTTTTTTATTGTCGATTAGGGATTGATTTTATTGGATCGGGGAAAATAACGTTTACAGGTAATTATTTACATGTCCTAAAAGTGTGCAATTATTAGGTATTTTGTTTCTTTATCTTGGCGTTACTCTTTATTAGAAACCAGTTTCTTTGGTTCTTCTATTGTATCCAGCTCTAGTGCTGATATTTCCGGTAATGTGGCCCCAATTATTCCCTTAACATCACCATACATTCCAATAGTATTGGTTGTGATTCTTTCTATCTGTTTTTCGCGTTCCTTCCATATCTTTGTCATCGCTCGTTTCTCTTTTGCCAATTGCTTTTGCATTATTGAAAATGTTT
>JAHIOG010000559.1 GCA_018895675.1 bacterium | reverse complement strand
GCGCACCTCTGATACCGCCTGCTGTCGTTCAATTCTTTTTTCAGCGGTGCCTGGGCGTTGAAGTTTTTCCAGCTCTTTTTCAATTTTATCATATAACCTGTAACCCTGCGCCAGTTCTTCTATGGTCTGTCGATTTGTAGTGTTTCCTATAAGCAGACGGACTTCTTTTATTTGATAGGAACCGTCATTATTTTTTTTCCGAAGTTGCTCTTCAATTACTGTAAGACCGGAAATAAAGAAGTAGCCAACCGCAATCTTTGCTTTAAGCGTTTCATTGAGTTGCAGATGAATTTCATCCACAAGTTTCTTGGAACGGTTGTCAATTATTTGGTGCGCCATTATTACTCCCTGTATATCGAATACTTTTTCCGGCTGTTAAAATATTTTTATTGAATTTCTTTATACAATACCTTATGTTACTGCTAATCCAACTAGTTTGGAGGTGGATGTCAGAGACATCGTCCCGCTTCGGCGGGATTTTCTTTTTCAGGGAAGCCATTTTTTTCCAAAGCCCCATAGTCTATTGTTAGGTCCTCGATAATACTTATCGTCTTCTAAAATCCCCGCAATTTTCTCCCCAAAATATCCCAATTTATTTATTTGCCCTTTCTGGTAAAGAATTCGCTTATAACTTGGATATGCAATCATGTCGGCAATTTGTAAACCTGAAATATTATTCGCTTTGGGTTTTATTTTTAATTGACAGCTGCTTAGAGGGGAACAAAATCTATCACTGGAAATGAACTCTGAACCTTCCCGATAAATACGGTTGAATGAATCTTTTAAACGACGATCTTCTTTTCCTCCGCGCGATTCACACATTACATCACCCGTCGATCCGTAGGACTCTAAAAACAACACAAATCGCTCTACTATTACTTTTAAACAGTAATGGTAAGGATCATAATGCCACGCTATATATTGCTCTTTATGTTGCTTCTTATCTATGATAGATGTAATTACCGTATATTCAAGCTCACGTAACATGTCCAGCAATTCATTGTCAAATGATTGGCGGATATCGCTATTTTTCAGATTAGTAAAGGGCGGTTTGCTATTGATCATTTCTTTGCGGTGAAAAATGACCGGGTCATCAGGATGAGAATGAAAATATTTTCGTTTTAGAGCTTCTATCTGTGGGAAAAGATGATGTTCAACATAATCCAATTCAAATATTACTCCAGTAAGGCTCAGAAAGCGCTCATTGGGATTATCAACATGTAATAAATCATGATTGCCAACTTCGTCTATATAAATTCGGTGTTTCATTTTATATTTATTCTTTACTGTTTATAAATCTGAAGGTTTCTCATCGTATTCCATCTCTTCAGTCAAACTTGGCAGAGCAATCTATTCAGCTAAAAACTTTCCCGGAATTATGATATTATTCCAAAGATTTTTTATAATAGACATAGCCATCCTCACACATTATGATCTCATCGCATTTCTATCGCCGTAATTTAATTCTCACTTCATCTGGTGGAATGCCCACCTTCTCAAGCAGATGCTGGGCGATATCCCTGAAGGCATTAGCGCTCAGATTGGTTTCCATCCAAATATTTTGGCCCACTGATTTTGGTTTTCGTAATCCGGAAGGTGAATCCGAAAAATAATGGCGTTTTCGCCCCCATAGATATTTATCCTCTAATATATTCTCAACCGGAACGAGATTTAAAGCCAGTATCCGTTTAATTAACCACTCAAACAAATGATTCCAGTTATTTGCAAAATAGACCTCGCCTCTGAACCGAATTTCTGATGGTTTTCTATGTGTCAGGTTTTTATTAAGAGAATAAGTACTTTCACCCAAATACTGTTTGCTATTATCTTTTTCTTTAACAGTTTTAATGCCTTGAACACCTGATTCAAAATTACTAAGGATATACCTGATCGAATCAAGATTGTCTTTAGATTTTTCGATAAGGTGGTTCAATGTTTCCATTTTTTCAGCATGTCTTTTTATAGCAGGCGTATCTTCCGGCTTAATATCAATCAAATCTTCCCAGACCTCATTACGAAAATCAGTGAGTTTTCCTACCAATTGGTCAATCAACGTACAAATTTCATCTATCTTTGATTTTGGCATATAACCCTCATCTCTTTTATTATTTAAAACTTCATGTCTTCGTTAAATGCGGCAAAAGTAAGTGAATATGATAATTAGCAACCTCATATTTAAACATTAATCTCAGCTTTTTCAATCGCATCAGAACTAATCAGTTTAAAGTATAAATTTTCAGAAATATCGACAATTGCTCCCTTTTGAATTTCTATAAGTGCCTCATCTTCAGATCTTCCTATTCCATCTTTTTCTAACCAATCTTCAGGTTTTTCAATAAAGATAGAATTTGCAGTTCTTGCATCGACTTCAGATATGTTCATTTTGAGTATTTGATCATCCCAATCAGGATTCTTCTGTCGAACCATTCTAATAGTTTTTTTAAGGTCACAAACAATTACTACGTTCTTATCAAAATAATAGAAAGAACTAATAATGAGTAGTTTTTTATATTTCCCAAGTATATGAAAACCCAATTCTTTTTTAACATCTTCTGATATTTTATGATGTGGAGTAAAATACTCATTCTTTGGAAATGACTTATCTTTATATATCAATCTGGGATTAATAGTTATTAAGTTTGGATTATATTTTTTGTCTTCTATTTTTTTAACTAAGCTATCGATTGCAATAGATAAAGAGTCATATCTATCACAGGGTTTGCCCTCAATCTGTTTATGAACTGCAGAGTAAAATTTGTGATCTACATGTTTAT
>JAHIOG010000558.1 GCA_018895675.1 bacterium | reverse complement strand
TGATGTTAGATTGCTCCTTCATCTCAGAAAAGCAGGCGGAATATATAAGCAATTTCGCAAATAACAAAAGGAAATAATGCCAAATATTTAGGGCGATTAACCGTAATAACCGCTAACGATCATCCACCTAATTCTTTTGCATAATTACAAGAAATAATTAATTTATCTCAATTATATAATGGAGAGTGTCAGAATCGGTGCAAATTATCGTCCATTTATGTACAAAGGTTGTCAGCAATATCGTTGTGTCATGCAAAAACAAACACTCTGAATATTGAGGATTCATGTCAAAGGAAGCAAAAGCACGAATAAAAATTAACAAACTGCTTGAAGAAGCAGGCTGGCGTTTTTTTGATGATGAAAATGGCCAGGCTAATATTGTGCTCGAAAACAATGTAAAAATCAGTAAAACCAAAATCGACTCATTTGGCAATGACTTTGAAAAAACAACCAGCGGCTATATCGACTTCCTGCTTTTGGATAGCAAAGGCTTTCCATTAGTAGTATTAGAAGCGAAACGAGAAGAAAAAAATCTTTTGGATGGTAAAGAGCAGGCGCGCAGATATGCTCAGTCCTGCAATACAAGATACATTATTCTATCTAATGGAAATCTCCACTACCTCTGGGATTTGGAAAGAGGCAACCCAAATCTTATTACATCTTTTCCTACTCAGGAATCCTTACAGAAGCATAAATCTTTTTCGCCAAATCCTGCCAAGCTGATTAATGAGTTAATCGAACCGGATTATATCGCCATCACTCAAAAGCCGGATTATAAAACCGATCCACGCTGGCTTGATGAAAACCAAAAAGAACAATTCATAAAAGATAACAACCTTAAATATCTCAGACCCTACCAGATAAAAGCAGTTCAGGCTATTCAAAATTCAGTTCATAATGGTAACAGCAGATTTTTATTTGAAATGGCTACGGGAACAGGCAAAACTCTTGTAGCAGCCGCGATCGCTAAACTATTTCTCAGAACAAACAATGCCAGCAGGGTTCTGTTCCTCGTTGACCGTCTGGAACTCGAAAGTCAGGCATGGAGGAGTTTTGTCTGTTATTTAAAGAATGATTTTACAACTGTAATCTACAAACAGAACCGCAGTAATTGGAAAAACGCTGAAATCGTCGTTACTACCATTCAATCACTTCTTGTTGACAATAAATTCAAACGCCTGTTCTCTCCGGTTGATTTCGACTTTGTAATCTCCGATGAAGCCCACCGTACTATTGGCGGAAACAGCCGGGCGGTCTTTGAATATTTTATCGGCTATAAACTTGGTTTGACAGCCACGCCTAAAAACTATCTGAAAAAACTTGACCCGAAAAAAATCAGCCGGAAAGATCCACGTGAATTAGAAAGACGCATTCTTTTAGATACCTACAAAACCTTTGGTTGTGAAAGTGGCGACCCCACTTTCCGCTATTCTTTAATCGAAGGCGTAAAAGACGGCTATTTAATAAATCCAATTGTAGCCGACGCCCGGACGGAAATTACAACCCAACTTTTATCAGATAAGGGATATTCCGTTTTAGTGGAGACATATGATGGCGAAGAAGCGATAGAACTATTTTTTCAAAGAGATTTTGAAAGGAGGTTCTTTTCCAAAAAAACCAATTTAATCTTCTGTAAAACTTTTATTGAAAATGCCTTAAAAGACCCCTTGTCCGGTGAAATAGGAAAAACCATCATATTTTGTGTTAGCCAGGACCACGCCGCAAAAATAACTCAAATCTTGAATTTTTTGGCAGAAAAATACTTTCCGAAAAAATATAACTCGGACTTCGCCGTGCAAATAACGTCCCGAATCAAGGATGCTCAGCATTACACGATCAACTTTTCCAATAACAATCTCAATGGACACACCAGGTTTAATCCTGAACTGGATGCTTATAAATCCGGAAAAACCCGGGTATGCGTTACTGTAGGGATGATGACAACCGGCTATGATTGTGAGGATATTTTAAACCTCTGTCTAATGCGTCCCATATTTTCGCCAACCGATTTTATCCAGATTAAAGGCAGAGGAACGCGTACATACGATTTTTCTTATAAGCGTAAAAGCAGTTTTGGAGAGATGGAAGAAATCAATAGCCCCAAGGAAAGGTTTAAACTCTTTGACTTCTTTGCCAATTGCGAATATTTTGAAGAGAAATTCAACTATGATGAAATCCTAAAATTGCCCCCTGAAACAGCCAGAACGCACGAACCCTATCTGGAACCGCCAACTCCTATAAAAGAATATGAAAATGCAAATCCCGACCCGTTAAAAAGTATGGAAGAAACTACCATCGGTTTTAAAGGAATGAAAATTGACCGGATGTATTTTGATAATTTTGCCGATACCGTGAGACAACAAGACGAAGTTCAGGAATATGTTGACATTGGAGATTTTATCGCGGCGGAAGACTATATCCGAAATGAGATATTTAACAAACCGGAGGAATTTTATAATCTGGAAAAATTAAGAAAAGCAGTCCAGGTTGACAGACGGCTTTCTCTGAGAGAAATCATCGAATTGATCTTTGGGTTTATTAAACGATTTAAATCAAAAGATGAGCTCCTTGATGACGAATTTGATAAATTTGTCTCTATCCATAAGCCCG
>JAHIOG010000557.1 GCA_018895675.1 bacterium | reverse complement strand
GTTTCTTTATATCTTTCATATTATCCATTAGAATGTGATTAAAATTGAAACGGTATCGGGATAAAGGTCAAAATAAAAATTATCAGAGCGATGATTCCGATCATCTTTTCATATTGGGTCACCGGTTCATATTCATCCATAATCGGCGGATGTTTCATTCGGGTTAGAAAATAGACCAGCGCCGCCCACAACAACCAATTCACAGAAAAGATACTCAGAATCAGGATTACTCCGAGGGAACCCCAGCCGATTTTTTTATACCATTTTCCAAGGAGCGCATAGGCAATATGCCCGCCGTCTAACTGACCTATCGGAAGAAGATTCAACATCGTCACAAGCATTCCGATCCACGCAGCGAAACCGACCGGATGGAGAATAATATCCATATTATCAGTTAATTGCGGATACACAATAACGGTAGCGATTTTCATCAATATTGATTCGCCTAACTTTAATCCGATATCGCTGGAATCCATTGTAATCGTAGACAATGCCAGCCCGATAAAGAGCGCCGGAACCGCAATTAAAAACCCCGCAATCGGACCTGCCGCGCCGATCTCGACCAAGGCGCGCCGTTTGCGAACCGGCGACCGCATTTTGATGAATGCTCCAAACGTCCCGATAATCGTCGGCGCAGGAATAAAATACGGAAGCGTGGCATCGACTTTGTGTTTTTTCGCCAATAGAAAGTGACCAAGTTCATGTACTCCGAGAATCAGCATCAGCGTCACAGAAAAGGGTATGCCCCTTACGATCAACGACGGGTTTTGCAGCGGATTCACGCCTTCCATCAACGAACCGGCAAACAGAGTCGTAAAGATTGTCATAATAAAAAGTACAAGATTGATTCTCGGTATATTGCCTACGGTTGGCTGAAAACGTATAGTGAAAATGTCTCTGTAATTTTCCTGTTTATGATGAATTTTATGGATTATGCCTCTGGTTTTGCGGCGAATATCCTCGACGGTTTGCCCGGGTTTTAAATAGCCCTCGACTACCAGGGCATCTTTATTTTCAGCGACGCCGGCAACCTGAATCCAGTTGCTTAATAGCACTAAAATCTGTTGTTTCTTATATTCGTCCATATTCGATCACATTGGATACTAAGGGGCTAAAATTACAATTCAATCCTATCTAAATCAATCAGAAATCCGAATTCGCAGAATCCAAATTCATAAAAAAATTTATTTTTGTTTTTTGCCGCTTTCAGTAGTATTTTCCGCACCGCATCTTATTGTCTGGATGCCAGATACGAGATATTTCTTTCTAAAGGTAATTGAATAATGTCAATCGTAACCGCTATACGCCACAGATGGAATTCCCCGGGAGGGTATCGTGAGTTATTGCGCATCGCCATTCCGCTGATCCTCAGCACCAGCGCCTGGTCGATCCAGCACTTTGTCGACAGGATGTTCCTGACCTGGTATTCACCTGAAACAATCGCAGCCGCGATGCCTGCCGGTATTTTTAACTTTACGATTATGTCTTTATTTATCGGCACAGCCAGTTATATCAGCACATTTGTTGCTCAGTACTACGGCTCAAAACAATTCAGAAACATCGGTCCTATCGTCTGGCAAGGAATTTACATTGCGATCATCGGGGGAATATTTCATTTTCTGTTAATACCATTGGCAAAACCGATATTCGGATTCATCGGTCACGCTCAGGATATCCAATCCCTCGAAATCATCTATTTTCAAGTTCTCTGCATGGGCGCATTTCCGGCTATCGCCTCTTCTGCCCTCTCGGGATTCTTCAGCGGACGTGGAAAAACCTGGCCGCTGATGTGGATTAACGTTTTAGTAACAGCTACTAACATCGTACTTGATTATTTCCTGATATTTGGCAACGGTGGCTTTCCGGAACTTGGTATCAAGGGCGCCGCCATTGCAACAGTCATTTCGGCTTGTGTCGGTTTTTTAATATACCTGATTATCATTTTACGACCATCGTTCTGCAAAGAATATTGCACTCTGTCGGGTTGGAAACTGGAATTTTCACTCTTCAGACGGCTCATTAAGTTTGGTTTTCCTAACGGCGTCCAGTTTTTCATCGATATGGCTGGCTTTTCTGCATTTCTGATGAT
>JAHIOG010000556.1 GCA_018895675.1 bacterium | reverse complement strand
AGTCGTTCTGCGTGAGGTCATAAAATGAAATTGCAAAAATATAAGAATCTATCTTCACTGTATACACGTGAAGAGGATTTCTCATCAGATCTTGCAAATCATATTTCACAACTGAATGTTGGTGATTTTGAGGATGCAGAGACAGAATCCAATGTTGGCACTAGAAAAGCTGACATTGTAGCAACGGGAAACGATGGTATTTTAGTTATTGAAAACCAATTTGGGAAAGCAGACTGGGATCATTGGGGGAGACTTGAAGCTTATGCACGTTTGAAGGAAGCTAATGTTGCCATTTTGATTGCCGAAGAATTTGAAGAACTTATGATCGTAACATGTAATCTGAGAAACGAAGACAGCAATATTGACTGGTATCTTGTACAAGCACAGGTGAATGAACACGATGAATTTTCATTTCATCAAATCGCTCGGCCAGCTATTGATGTGCAGACAGAGAGGAAAAATGTTGAGTATAGTGAGTTTTGGGAACCAATAAGAAAAGAAGGCCTTTTTGCTGGGAAGCCTGTACCTATACGAGATGAAGGATGGATTGGGAAAGGAATTAAGGGAATTAGCCTCCTGTTGCAACTTCATAATCATGCTTGTTCAGTGCTTCTTTCATTCCAAGGTGAAAATCGATTTGAGAGACGGGATGCTGTAATAGAGTTGTTTTCAAAGGAAGAGATTGAATATGAACTGCGAGAATCACCAAAATTTGCAAATATAGTGTTTCCGGTAATGGACAAAGGAAAAAAGGATAAGGAACACTGGCCGGTGATTCGTGAGAAACTTACCAAAATAGGAACTGAAATTTACGACAAAATTAAGGAATCAGACATATAGCACCGCAGAACAATTCAGTTCACCTGAGTTAGGCAGAGGAGATAAACCATGGCGTTAAAAAAATGTAAAGAGTGTGGGAAGGAAGTAAGCACAAAAGCAAAAGAATGTCCGAGTTGTGGAGCACCTGTTAAAAGCAGTAGCTCGGTTGGATGTTTGACAATAATTGCCATTATCTTTATCATCGGAATGATTGGGTCTTTGTTTGACAATGACAAATCAGACAAGACTTCAAGAACCCAAACCACGACACCCAAAACCCAAGAGGAGATTAGAAAAGACCGGATTCAAAAACATTTCAGTGCTTGGGATGGTTCACACAGGGAGCTGACGAAGCTTATAAAAAAATCAATGAATGACCCTGGTTCATATGATCATGTGGAGACAGTTTACCGGGATGAAGATGACCATCTGGTTGTTAAAACGACCTTCAGGGGAAAAAACACATTTGGTGGTGTTGTTAAGAATTGGGTTATAGCAAAGGTAGACCTCAACGGTAGTGTAATAGAAGTCATTTCACAGGGACCATAAATAGAAATTACTGCCTAACAACCGCATCAACTCGGACTAGCAATTCCGCTGCGCTCCATAGCAGCAGGTGAACTCAAACGTTAGAATGTTCTAAAAAAACAAAAAGCAACTGAAAAGCACGCAAAATCAAAGAGTATCGTTTCGTAGGACAAAGCTTCCTCCTGGTTGCAGGGCTTTGCTCAGCAACCGAGCTCAGTACCGTTCCGCAGCGCCTGCCCGACTTGTCTGCCGACAGGCGGGAAACCACGGAGCGAGAATATAAAGATAATCACCTTCTGTTTCACGCTATGGCGCCGAATGTTGCCGGCGTGATCGGTTCAGCAATTGCGGCAGGTGTGTTTATTGCGATCTTTAGATAAAATACTCATATATCGAATAGAGTTCCATAAAATTTCCCTGGCGGTGGTGGAATAAAGTACACATGCCATACAAATAGTCCTTGCATATAATACACATATTATGTAAATAGTCCTTGTAGATAATACACACGGAGAAGCTAAAAGTATGAAAAGAGAAGCAATAAACCAGTTGAAATCCTGGAAAGAAAGTTCGCCTCGTAAGCCCCTTATCTTAAGAGGCGCCCGACAGGTTGGAAAAACGTACCTCTTAAAAATGTTTGGTGAAACTGAATTTTCTAAATATCATTATGTGAATTTTGAGGAAGATCAGCAACTTGAATCTCTTTTCGAGAAAAATCTTGACCCACACCGCATTATTGACGAACTGCAGCTGTATTTGGAACGCCCGATTGATCCGGAAAACGATCTGCTGATTTTCGATGAAATCCAACGATGTCCCAGAGCGCTGACAAGCCTCAAGTACTTTTGCGAAAAGACGCCTGAATTGGCATTATGTGCGGCTGGTTCTCTGTTGGGAGTATATATGAATTGGGAATCTTTTCCGGTTGGGAAGGTGACATTCCGGGATTTGCACCCAATGACATTTGAGGAATTCTTAACCGGAATTGAAAAGAGGCAGCTGGCAGAGCTGCTACATAATCACGCTCTCACAGAACCTTTTCCGGTAGTCGCACATGAAAAACTATGGGAGTTGTGGAAACATTATCTGATCGTTGGCGGACTGCCGGAAGCCGTAGATACATACCGGAAACAGCAGGACAATCTATTTACCGCATTCCAAAGCGTGAGAAATTTACAGCACGATCTTATAGACACTTATATGGCTGATATTGCCAAGCATAGCGGAAAACTGAATGCGATGCATATAGAGCGGCTCTGGCGCAATGTACCGATTCAATTGGCGCAAACTCAGGATGGTTCGGCATCTAAATATAAGTTTAAAGATGCGGTTCCGGGATTCCGCGGCTACGAACGCTTATCCGTTCCAATCGGCTGGCTTGAGAGCGCTGATTTATTGATACGAACTTCGACTGTGAATAGAGCGGAAATACCCTTGATGGGATTTATGAGCGATAATCGGTTTAAAATGTACTTCTTTGATGTCGGTTTACTTGGCGCAATTAATGGTATGTCTCCAGGTGTTTTCATCAGTTATGATTTTGGAAGTTATAAAGGATATATTGCCGAGAATTTTGTTGCTCAGGAATTAACCACTGTCGGAATCAGAGATTTATTCTGCTGGGAAGGGCGAACATCGGAAGTCGAGTTTATCATAGCGATAGGCGACCAGATCATTCCAATTGAGGTCAAATCCGGTCATGTTACTCAGTCCAAAAGTCTAAAAGTATATGAGGAACGCTACGATCCGAAACAATCTTATGTATTAAGCGGCAAGAATATCAGTTATTCGGGGACACGGCATTACATTCCAATTTACGCAATAGGGCGGTTAATGCAGGGGTTTAACGTGTGAGCCGGCGCTTTGTTTTTATTGCGATCTTCAGGTAAAATACTCATACAAATCATAATTTCTCGAAGTATTCCAACTTCAATAATGGAGTCCCTCGCCTTTATCCGGCAACTGCCAGATGGTTCCTACTTCCACCCCTCCTTGGGATCTGGCTGGTCTACCGTCCCCTGGGGACGACATCCCGCCTGTCTGCCGAAGCCGTCAGCACATGCAGACCAAATGTGCATTTCATCCATGCCTTTACAAACATGGTGTTCAAAATGCGGGATAAAAACAGCGAACAGGATTCCATTCCTTAGAATTTCCTTGACTTCCACACTACCCAATAGTATATTGAATCCATGGAAATTCAACGGAAATGATTATTATTTGACACAAGAAGCTCGTAATTTAGAACAAGAATGAAACGGGTAAGCAGGAGAAACTATTAGCAAAGATTCTAAGAGGAACATCTGACACTAATATTCCTT
>JAHIOG010000555.1 GCA_018895675.1 bacterium | reverse complement strand
TGAGTTTCTTAAGGAAGGAGTGAAGATAAATTTTAACAATAGGTTTTTAGGTGGAGAAAGTTTTATAAAAGAGATGGAAAAGAGATTTGGGGTTAAGAATATAGAAAAGGGACCTGGCCGGCCACGCAAACCACAAAAGAATTAGAACCGTCCCCTTTTACACCGTCCCCTTTTACAAAGCTTCCGACACCTTATGTGGCATAGCCACCTTGTTCGTAGCGAATTCCACCGGAACAGCGAGGATGTTTGAGTCCGCCAAGCATTGCGGGCGGATGAGTTCCGGAGCTGGCGGAAAATCCGAAGGTCACATAATTATAAAACCCACACTGAGAGAGCGTGAAACCTTGCCACAATGAATAGAAAAAAGGAAAATTTATTGAATACAAAGGATTTATTTAATAGACTTAGATTTGGGAAAACAACAAGAAAAAACAACGAAAAAAATATATAAGTATACCCCCCCCTATCCACCACACAGCATCGGCGGATAAGCAGGGGGGGGTAAAAAACACACAAGTGTTTTTTAGGAGGCTCCGTGAAAACTAGAAAAATATTTATTTGCTTGGGAATGTTATTCATATTCGGGATTGCAAATTTTGCAATGGCAAAAAATAATAAGGCAAATGAATCAAATGCACCAAAATTGAAGTTATTAAAAGAAATAAAGATAAAAGAAAATGTTCGTAGTTTGGCAATTGACAAAAATACTTTGAAACCTAAAGTTTACATAACAGATAATGGAATGGAATTTTTGGATAAAAAAGGGGAAGTAAAGAAAAAATACTTATTTAAGAGTAAAAATACAAAAATTGTGAAATCAAGAAATGGGAAATATCTAGGGGTAACATCAATTTTAGAAATGGATAAAAAAGGAGGGATTAAAGAATCGGAATTTTCAATGCTGGATGCTAATGGAAATGTTAACTGGAAGATTAAGCATAAATTTTGGAAATATATACCGTCTCCAGAAGGAACATATGCTATAGCTATGTCTGATCCAGAATGGGGAGGGGCGCCTATTTATTTACTTAATTCCAAAGGGGAGAAAAAACAAATATCTAAGGAAGGGGCTAATCGTGCATCGGGACCACATTTTGCCATATCCAATAGTGGGAATATTATTGCTGTGAATATTAAGCAACTAAGAGAGAATCCCCAAATATGTCTTGGTGTTGTGATGGATAAGGAGGGGAATGAACTTTGGCGGAGAGAATCAGATAAACAATCTTGTGGCGCCGTGCCGGGAGATAATCACATAGCTACTATTGCTTTCGACAGAGAAGTTGGAAAATCGGTCTTATCCATGTATGACCTAAAAGGTAATTTGCTCTGGAAAAATGATGAATTCATAGGGAGTAGTATCTGGTTGTTTTCTGAAAATTCTCGATATTTTTTTACCAATTGTGCTCTTTATGATATGAAAACCGGCAGGTTGCTATGGAAACGTGACAGTATATATGGAGATATATTTACAACGCCCAATTTTGAGTTGATTGCTATTCGTAGTGCTAAGTGGGAGAATTATCAAAAAAAGGTGGATACTTTACATATATTCAGTCGTGCTGGTAAAGAAATTTTATATCAGGAATTTCCAGTAGGTTATATTGTCTTTTACGAATCGCGACCTGTAGTTTCTTTTTCTGATTCAGGAAAAGAAATATTAATTAGCACTTCAGAAGGATTAGAAATATTTGAAATTCCCAAAGCGGAGTAATATTATGAAAAATATTATTACACATTTAAAATTTTGGTTGCTGTTCAGTAATCTCTGTTTGATTGTTGGAGTAGCTTGGCCTTATCAATGGCCAGTAGCACCTTTTTCTGGACCACACCCAATTAGTGCAACAATGGGTGAATGGCGTAACGATCCTAATCCTCATCTTCACGCTGGGGTTGATATTGGGCGAGGAGCAGGCACTAATGTATATCCGTCTGTAACTGGCTCGATTCCTAATCCACAAAGACAAAGTCCAGAAGATCCTTTATCGGCTGACATTTACAAAAATAGTTATTATTTTAAAGTGGAAAATCTTGAAGTGGGAAATTTTGATTATGTCCATATAGTTCCTAATCAAACTATTATTGATTGGCTTAAAACAAACGAAGGCCAAGATTATCCAGTTATTGTGGGTAGCACACTTCTTGGTACTATTCAAGAAATATCTGCTTCTCATCTCCATTTTGAAGAAAATGACGGCGCTTCAAATCCTTTGCGTATTGAGGGCCTTGATAATTATGTAGATACTGCTCGAACTTATGTTTCCACATTAGAATTTTTCCGTAAAGGAACAGATATCCAGTTGACAGATAAAATATATGGACAAACAGATATCCTTAGTCGCGCATGGGATGCACAGAGTAATGGCAGCGCTAATGTTTCGGTCTATAAGATCGGATATCAGGTAAAGAATAGTCAAGGCAATATTGTTCTCGGGCCGCTGTACAATCTTCGGTTTGACAGTGTTACAGGAGGTTCTCGTGGTTGGGTTTATGCGAATTTTGAGACTCGTCAGTCAAATTTAAGTGCTTACTATTATTATGTCACAAATACGCAGACTGAAAACAGGTATTGGAATACAAAACTTAAAACTGGGGAACAATGGAATGGTGTAGATGCTAAGCTTAATTCAGAAGCGACTTATCCTGATGGTAAATATGAGGTGAGTACTTTAGCATTTGACATAAGAGAAAATGGCGGGGACTTAGTCACGCAGGAAGGCGCAATAACGGTTGAGACAGAAATTGACAATTTCCGTCCCTATCTTAAAAAAGCAGAAATTATAAGAGACTCCGACGATGAAACAAAATATTCCAAAGAATGGACTCTTTACGAAGACAATTTAACATATGGTCCAGGGATTGATAAAGCCTTAGGCAATGACAATTACACAATAAAATTTGAATTCAGCGAACCGGTCGTGAGTCCAACCCTTTCCATAGACACACTTGACGATTTAATACTTTCCTCAGATGAACCCGTTGGAAACCAAAAAAACTTTAAAACCATACTTACTATTAATGATAATTTCCCAATTGAAGACGGCGAATATATCATGACCGTTAATGCCGTTGATTTGGCAGGAAATAACCTTCTTGCCTTAAACCAAGATCAAACAACCATAAATCCCGTAACGCAATTAACAAGAAACGCCGAAGGAACCATGCAAGGAATCGGCGGAAGCGACACATCAGTTGTTTTTAAAATAGACCGAACGTCTCCCACAATAACCTATCTCAACCTTCAAGAAACCCCACATTTCACTTGTGAAGATGAAGATAATTGCGGCGCCCCCGAAAATCCTAAACATATCCTTTGGACACCATCAAAATTTACCATTGAGGACATTTCCGGTGTAACTGCGCTTAACATTTATAAAGACAATTTCGGCGAGTTATATTATTCAGAAACTCTTGAAGATATTGAAAACATAAACAGAACATTCACATTTATTGAAGGCTCAACATATACAATGGTCGCAACCGATACCCTAGAACAATCAACAACAATGTATTTCATTGTAGACGCATTCCGGCCCTATGCAAAAAAAGTCACAATAAAAAATAAAGACACCCAAGAAACAGCCTATGAAGCCGAATGGCTCATAGAAGGAACATCCCTAATCTTAAATAAAACAGCAAATGAAATCCTCCAGCCTGAGACGGAATATACAATAAACATACTATTCAGCGAACCGATAAACGCGGCAATAGCGCAAGTGGAAGATTATGAAGAAAATATCGCATTAAGCCCTATAAGCGACAAAATATACACCGGAGATTTTTACACACCAAGTGATAGCATTTATAGCGAACGCGTACTTAAAATAGAATCATACGATTTAGCCAATGAAGGAAACTTAAAAGTAAATACCGGAGTAACAGAAATAGACATCGCGCAAATAGCTAGGGACGCAACCGGCGCAATGCGCGGCCAAACCGGCATAGACGAGTCCCATTCCATAATAATCGGCGAAGACAATATCCCGCCAACCATAACATGGTATGATCCATATTGGGCGGAAGGAACCTTAACAGGAGCAAACACACTTGAAACAGCCCCATGGTTCGTATCGCGAACAACCCAAATATTCCAAATTTCAGATGAAAATAGCGGCCTTAAATTTTTTGAATTATACGAAGGTCCGGAAAACATGTTATCCATAGAATTTCCCACGAATGTCAATTATGCCAGCCTATACCCGCGTATACCCGAAAACAAAGCCGGATATAAAGTAAAAGTCATAGACCAAATGACAAACGCGACAATAATGCATTTTCACATTGACAGAGCAGAGCCCAAAATAAATTTTGAAAACATAAGCGCATATCCAAGCGGAGATTATTTTGGAACGAGTGTTTACGGAACAATAACAGATGAAACATCCGGCATAGGCGAAGGAGTATATAAACTTTTAAACGCCACAGCGCCGCTTACAGAATATGTAAACTATGAAGGCCCGACATATCCCGAAGGAGAAAAAACCCAATATTTTTCATTTTCCGGCTTAACCGGCGGCATTAACGCGAATTCATACTTATTTATAGGCACAGACCGTTCAAATCAAATAGGAACAAAAGAATTATGGCTGTCTAATCAGGATAAGACAGCCCGTTTGGATTTCCCACAGTACAATAATATCGGATTATGGACAGCAGCCAGCGGAATGCGGATAAAAAATGCTTCACTAATTATAACTGGCAATACCATTGAGGAGAATATGCCGGAAGAATGTTCCTTGCTGAATGAACCCGAAGGAATGGCGATATCGGTTAAAGCTGTTCAAAGAGGCGAGACATATCCAGGTGAAATTTACTGGGATAATATACCACTTAATTTAAGTTATGCCGCTTTAATAAATAAAGAATTGCTTTATTATGATGATTATATAGGTTTAATTGATACTTCCAACAATGTTTATATGACGCAATTAACCTCAATAACCGTAACCCAAACAGGAAACACCAATGCAGTGGATTATGAATGCGCCGGTAGCACAGAAATATACACAATGCCTCCCGGCAGTATTCTTTACAAAGGAACAGTAACCGTAAATATGGCATGGACAGATATAATAAGTCCGGAAATTATAGAAGAAGAATGGGTTCCCGCCGGATTTAATATAGCCTTACATTTTGAAAAAGTTGATATCTTGGTTGAAAGAGTCCTTAAAGGCGGAAAAATAAGTTTTGCAAGAGCGATGCATAATCCCGATATACCCGGTCAAAAATTGGCCGAAGGCAACTGGGTTTATGATGTATCGGTAGCGGCTGAATATGAAGGCCTAATAGAACTAAATTTTCATGTGGATATGTCAAATTTTACATCGGAACAAATAGCGCAAATGAGCATATATCATAAAGAAGGTGGCAATTGGGTTAAACTTGCCGCTGAAATTGGAGACAATATAATAAGCTGCAAAATTCAATATACATCGCCGTTCGCGATAATGATTCCAATGAATGATTATATAGCGCCACAAACTTATATGGAAACGACAGGCGCAATGTATGTAACCGCCCAAGGCATTTATCTTTCCGCCAATAACTCAATAATACTTAATGCTGAAGATATAACAGACGGAACATCAGAAATATCGGGGGTAGCCACAACATATTATTTGATTGACAATGAGCCAACGCAGCAATGCCTGTCAACGCCTTTTGAACCATATGCAATGGCGGGAACATGCGCGAATCCTATTTACACATTGCCATTTACGCTTAGCGAGGGTATGCACAGCCTCTATTATTTTAGTGTTGACCATAGGGATAACTATGAAACAGGAAAATCCACAACTATTTATATAGACGGAACCGCTCCTCAAACAACGCTTATAGCCAAAGGTTCAGCCATAGAAAGCGGCGGTACTGCTTATATAACAGCAACAGACTCCATAACATTGACAGCTATTGACCCTGTGGTGAACGGCGTAGCTAGCGGCATGGATGATATCTCATTTTTAATAGACAAAACCATGGAAGAATGCGAAGACATTATTGAAGATGATAATGCGCCGCAAGGCACCTGCGAAAATCCCGGTTATACCTTACCCTTTACGCTTAGCGCGGGCGCGCATACGGTTTATTACCTTTCCGAAGACAATGTAGGCAATGAAGAAGAAGTAAAGAGCGCGAATATTGAAGTTATTATTCCAAAAATCGCAATCTGGTCTGGTTTGGCCGGGGACGGCAATTGGCATAATCCCGATAATTGGCGCGATAATGAAATCCCCGGAGCAAATGACAATGCCGTTCTTGCCACAAGAGACACCGTTTATGTGAGTTCCAACTCACCTGTTTTAGTAGTTTATGATTTAGTATTGGGCGATGAAGAAGGCCTATCCGCGCCGATACTTATGATTTCAACCGGAGTAATATCAACCGGCAAATGGACGATTCATAAAAACGCCATCCTAATCCAGAATACGCTTGAACCGCTTAAAATCGGCAACCTTTCACTTTTAGCCGGCGGAAAAATAGAACATAAAGCCAACAGCAATATTAAAGAAAGCATAATCAACTTAGAAATAACAAACAATTTCATAATGGAAGCAGGGTCCGGCATAACAGTAACCGGACTAGGTTATATGGGCGGAACCTCAGGAGCCGACGGATTCGGACCTGGCGGAGGAATAGGGGAATATTACGGCGGATCGGGCGGCGGACACGGCGG
>JAHIOG010000554.1 GCA_018895675.1 bacterium | reverse complement strand
GACATTCGGGAAGGTAGAACGATAGCGTTTTAATTGTTCCGTATCTTCAATATGATCGAGATTGCTTACGGATGGGTCTTTGGCTTCAATGTAGCCGGTGATGTGGTTCTTACCGTCCCAGATGCGAAAGTCGGGATTACCAGCCTCGGTCTTTTTAGGTAGAATGGTAACATCGACGTTCTTTATGTTTTGGGAATCGGCATAATGAACAACTAACGCTTTAAGATGTTCATAATAACTTTCTTCCCGTGCGTCGCCACGATTGGAAGTGTGGGAAAGATTCGATAAATACTGTTTCAATAATGTTTTCACTAAGCCGACTTCCTTTTGATCTGAATTTATGAAATTTCCTTAATACATTCTAACGTTCAGGCTCACCGGCTGCAAAGGAGCGCAGCGGAATAGCGGCCAGATGAAGCGATTTGTTAGACCTTTTCATGACATTGGTTGCCTTATAATTGTTTTCCATTTCTCCGGCGCCGAACGCCTTATATCACTTAAATATATTTCGTGATGCTTACCGATTCGCTGACTGCCGTTATCTTCTATGAAGACATGCATCTTTTCTACAGTTGGCCCCTCTTCCGAAAACGGCCCAATATGCATTATTTGGGCGGCCTTGCCTTCTGCAAAGGATTCAAATCTCACCAATGGCAATGCAATTAAACTCTTCTTTTTTCTTACTTCTTCCGTTGCTTTTTCAACCATCTCTTTTGTGACAAATTCCGGTTGCATAATCATCAACGTCCATTTCCAGTTTTCTTTGCTATCCACACTGAATGAGGACATATCATCCGCCCACCAAAGACCTTCGAGCGGTAACACCCCATAATCAATACCTGCTTCGCCTTTTTTGATCATAAACTTGATAGCATAGGAAAGCGAGAATAAAGCCTCAACGGCATGCTTGAATTCTTGCGATGTATTTGGATCACCTTTGCCGTTAATCATAAGAAAGTTCATTTGGGGCACTTCCACAATTTCAACTTTCCCGGCAGAAGACCTGTATAGGTGCTTGAGTTCCTTTTTGTAATCTATTTTCTCCATAGATTTTTCCTTCTTTGAGGTCTAACGACTAAATCACCGGCGCAAACTTGACCGGGTATTAGATATTTGATTAACGATACCATTTTCAAAAAAATTACATTATTCAAACTCACGCTGCCAGCATTTTGCGTCTGTAGCAGCGTGTGTTAGGCACAAATTATTCAAAATCTGCCAGTCTTTTGGCAATGGTAATAATGATATCAAAAAGTGGACTATTCTTTATTTTTTTCCACATTGAACGTTGTTCTATAGGTATTTCATTTTCAATTTGCTTTACGAATTCTTGATTGAAATTTGATGAATTTATATTTTGGACATAGGTGGCATTATCTTTTACAATAATTGTTTTCGTATTAAAAATGATGGTTGATAGAGTATTATTTTGATTATTACCTAATACAACATCCAACCGATCCGGATTAAGGTAGTATTCTCCCCCAGAATCGATATTTATAAGTTTCAAAAAAAATAAATGATTCACACCATTAGTGGCAATTTCTTCATCAATTCCATATTTTTGAGCAATGTTTTTAAAAGGGACTCTTTTGGTAATACCATAGTTTTCATACGATATGATGCTTTCTTTTAAAAATATTTCTGCTGATTCAAAGGTATTCATATTTTTGTGCCTAACAGGTTATTCTATAGTTTGCCAGATAACATTCAAATATCACCGGAATTTTATCGATATTCAAGGATATTCTGTGCAAATCATATCAAATCTAATCGACAAAACTTCTATCATTAGTTGCGTCGGGAGCTCGCTCCTGGCGCATTTATCGCAACTCTTCATCGTGAACTGCGATACACCTGTCAGGTTTATTTAAATAATGGTATCCGAAGTAGTAGAATCTTTTAAACCTGACAGGTGTACTTTATCGCAACTCTTCATCGCATCATCAGGTCTGAGGACCTGACGGAACTATAAAAGCGTCTTCCCGGAAAGACTGTATTTGTTTTTCACCAATGTCGGTAAATATCTTTTCTGTGCCCCAAAGTAACAACGAGTACGGTGAGTTTGTCATCATTTATTTCGTATATGACACGATAACTGCCAATACGAATTCTCCACGCGTCTCTACCGCTTAGCTTCTTTGCTCCTGCCGGTCTGGGTTGAGCGCTAAGTTTACTAATTCCATTTATAATGCGGTTCTGGTGGGAAGATGGGATCTTTGATAATGACTTCAGTGCTGATTTTTCAATAAAGAGCTGGTAAATCAACCTGATCTGCTTTCTCGAATTTCTTTTACTGCTTTATCAAAAGGAATTGGATTAGACTTTTTGGTTTTTGCCTTATCGTAAGCGCGAATATCGTCTAATTCTTCAATATCGTTTAAGATTTTTTGCCATTCCGAAAAAGGCAGTATCACAGACTTTTTATTGCCTTCCTTGTCAATAATGTATTCCTGTTTTACCGTATGCATGGAATCCTCAATTATTAGTTAAAAATCAATGTAAAGTAACTTTACCCTGATAAATTGTCAAGCATTAAGCAAATTAGGGCAATTAAACCGTTTTTTCGGCTGCGTCGGGAGCTCTCTCCTGGCGCATTTATCGCAACTCTTCATCGCACCATCAGGTCTGAGGACCTGACGGAACTATAAAAATCTATTCGTATTGAATCCATTATTAATCTCCATTGTATGCCTAACGGGCGCTTCAGCGACGAGGCTTTGCCGAGTCCGACTGAAAGCACAATGTTATGTGATTTTAAACGACAATATTAGAGGGGATCTTTACCTTCCCTAATAAGTTTTGCTTTTATGGCGTCCCTTTCCAAATTGAGTTTTTCTTGCCACGCTTTTGCCAAATTGCTGGTATCTAACAATAGTCTACTTTCTTGAGACTGTAGCTCATTAACTAATGGCTCAGCCCACCGAACAAAGCAAGTAATCATAGTCCCCAAGCAATCATAACTTATTTGTTCATCTAAAATATTTGACTTTATACCCAAAGCAACCTGCTCGAATGAATTTAACAAGGTAAGAACATCCGAGCGCAATTTTAGCGCCTCTTTTTCCGGAAGTGATTGTATTACCGTTGCATAGTTTTGATCAGGGGTATAAGGATTTACATAAATCCTTAGCCTTTCTCGAACTTCCGCAAGCTTCCCGTAGCCAATATTTGCTAAAAAATCATTTGTTTCTTTTCGCCTATTCCATTCATGGAAGGATTTAATCTGGTAATAAAGAAGGCTTGTACTGATAGCTATGACAACTAAAGTCATTCCGGAAATAATTAATATAGCAAGTTGAATTGTCATCTTTTTATCATTTTTTTACATAACAAGTTATTCTATAGTTTTCCACATATTATAACAAGTTACATTATTTTCATTGACTCGCAAGGATAGATAATATAAAGAAACCGGAAAACTTCATATGCCCGTCGGTTAATATTCCTATCAGTCTTTCCATCTTATTTCAATCTACTGATTTTTAGTGAAAATTACACAAAAAAAGAAAGGACAGACATGACATTTCATCCCCGCCTGCGTCGGGCAGTGAAGACATGCTTGCACTCTGACGCCGAATAAAGATTTTCGGTTATCGTTTTTTTATATGGCGTCATGTGCGAATCAGATTCGTTCTGTGGTTTTTTTTATTCAAT
>JAHIOG010000553.1 GCA_018895675.1 bacterium | reverse complement strand
ATGGCAACATCGTGGAATTGAAATAAACCTCAAAATTCGTCTGGGGATAATGTTCAAAAAAATTAACTGCATCTAAATTAAACTTTACGGGAATTGTGTATGTTTTATTTTTGTACTTAAAAGACAGATTCTTATTAATAACCTCATTCCGAAAAACTGGTGATACTACAATATTAAAACTAAGCAATTTATTTGAACCGGGATACTCTCCTTCATATGTAAATATTTTTCCAATATTTCTTGAAGTCTCATCAAATGACACAATAAAATATCTCTGGTTATCCAGTGTTAAATACGATGTGGAATACAGCATATTTTCAGTAGGTAAAAGCAAAAAGACATCTGTATCATTAAAACCGATTTTTACATTGTAGCCTGATTTTGACAGCATAAACCATGTGAATAAATTAGCCTCATTTTGTGATCTCGAATAAAGGATTTTACCAATTCGATGCACCAGTAAAGCATATCCCCAATCATTAAGATTCATATTTTGTTTATAATATTTAGCCTGTTTAATAAAATTATCAAAATCAGATCGACTCAGTGTTTCCCAAAATTTGCTTATCGACCGGTTATCAACTTTAATATTTATTGGAGATTTGAACCTCTCATCATACACAATTTCCAGATCTACATTAAAAAATTTAACATTTAAGATTTTACCCCTTTCAATGGGAATACCTGGCACTGTTTTTTCAACAAGGATTGGTTTTTGTTTTGGCTTATCCGGAATTTGAATCGGTTCCACTTCTTTGCCTTTGAAAACAACGGGCTTTTTTATCTTAGCAACCGGTACATCTACTGGTTTTGGTTTTTTATCACGAACCATACCCTGAAATGCTTGAAACATTCGCCAGTCTTCTTCCAAAAACTTTGCAAATTCCGCATCGTCCCTGGCAATAAAATCCTGCACTGCTTGCTCACTCTGGTTAATCTTCTCCTGAGTCGCTTCTTGCAGCTTGCGCATCATATCCTCAACATCTTCCTGTGATTGAAGAACAGAAATCATTAGAATAATAGTTATAATACAATATGCGATTCCCCTCATTTTTATCCTCCGTGACTATAATTTAATATTTGACAATGTGTTTTATTAGAACTATAGCTCAGCGCATGAACTACTAACAGTAAATAAGCGTAAATCTGGTAAAAGTGAACATCTCATTTTGTTAGATTCCATACGCGTGTTGAACTAAGCCCGGCAGCTGCCGGGCAGGCAACCCCGGTTTGTTCCAGCGCGGACTCCTATATTCTCAGGGTTTGATTCTATCATGTAGAATTCTGGCTACCTTTTCAATTGACTTTTGTGTCGTATCAATTTTCACTGAATCTGTTGTTTCGCACAAGCGCAAAGACTCAAGGCATCCCGCAATTTTGTCCTTTTCAATTCCGGCGATTTCAAGTCTATCTCTAAATGCATTTTCTTCACATGTCAAAGTGAACTTCTGCAATACAAAATCTGTTGTCTCCAAGCGGTCTAAAATATGGCTGAATACTTCGTCACTGCGGAAAATCCATGAAAACAGCACAAATCTGTATTCAGAACAATTGAGAAATCTATCAAGTAGAAAGGTCATATTAGCTTCTGCCATTCTCTTTGTCTCTTCCGTTACGATCCATGGATTTGCCATCCAACACCAATCGCCGTCAAGCCAGACACTTCTATCAAGTAGCCGTTGTAGTTCTCTACAAGTTATTGTTTTTCCGACGCCGGGAGCGCCATTGACTATGATAAGTTTCTTTTTCATGGAGTCATTTTATCAAGCATAAGTGGGCATAAGGGGCGCGAACTGGCGGCTGGTAAATTTGACCCGCTCGGCCTGATACACAAGCAAAACTCAGCACGCGTTTCACGTCACTTTAATGCCATTGTTATATTTTCGTTTTTAGTTATCATTATAAACCCAACAGGAATCTTTTTATTTAACATCCTTTATTGAAAAGAAGCTATACATAAATAGTGTTGTCAACAATATTTGTATAATCCAGGTGGGTACCATTTTCTCGATTGGGATAAAATTATGGGTAACTGCATAAATACCTGCTACAACTAATCCCAAAAGAACCGGAAATACAGTAATAAGAAGAACACCTTTTCGTTCTATCGGCTTTCTATCTGCCCATATTAGTAAAACTGTCCATCCAGCCATTAAGGAAGCACTCACTCCCATTGCATACCTATATTCTACACTCGGATTAAAGTCCGGTATGCCAAATAATACTCCGCCGACTATGGGAAAAAGCATTGGAATTACCATTAATCCATCAAGAATGGCACCGGACCAATAACTAATTCTTAATAAATATATCCTATTTTTCATTTTTATTTTCCTCTAAATTAAAATATAACGATGTCTATGTTACATCATAGATATTTATCGTTTCCAGAAGGACAGGGCAGAGAGTGCTATTGGCAATGCCTCTTTATCAGTATGCCCGTGGCTCCGGATTACCGGGAGGACAAGGCTAACGTATCAATAATATATATTTATAAATAGAAAGCATAAGAGAACTATCACTTAAAAGGATTATTTATCTCAATCACACCACAATTCACATCTGATAGTCCCACATACAACTCTACCTTTCCTTTTTCTAACCCATACAAACCACCACTAACTACAATATCGTCTAACTCGGGCGACCTCTTTGCCTCTCCTGTCGGAAAATCCAATCGCCTTGTTAACACCGTCATGGGAGATGCTTGCATCTTAAAATAATCATAAGTGAAAATGATGGATTTATAATGTTTCCTCAAACTACCTGCCTCATCAATCGTGAATGATGCAAAATGACCCAAAGCTCCTATCAAACCCTCTCTCAATAAATGCGCCTCATTCACACCGCCCCACTCGTCATCAGAAAATTGACCTTCTATAAGATCAGCGCCATACCAATCAAGATCATTCAACTGTTCCAATGAGTTAATTATTGTAAAACCAATCTTCCCCCGTCCACCGATGATCCCCATAGGGCGAGTAAAAACTCCTATGCTGCCATCATGTAATTCAACTACCCGAATATCTTTCATTCCAACGGGACCCTCTGCAAACTTCTTTAGATTCAATAGATCTTGCCCTCTATAAAAATAGGTTTGCCAGGAATCTCCACTTACGGGAAATCGGACCCCACCGAAAATTAACTCTGTATCTATCCTTGTGACAAAAGGATCCTGCAAAGGAAATATAGGCGTAATTGGATCATGATAACATACTCCATCTCTTTCCACAAAAAAAAGAACTTGGCTATCTGTTTCTATAGGTCTGGATTCAACCCTTGCCGCAAAATAACTGATCCCTCGATCCTGAAAAGGAGCCGTGGGATTATAAACATCTTTATTTGCGACCTTATCGCCGCCAAATATTAAAAATCGAGATTTCTTCATTAGTAATCTATAAACAGCCGTGTTTAACAATGTCTATATCACATCATAGATATTTATCATTTTTAAAATTGTAAGCAAATCCTTTCATCGAAATCATAACACCTCTTTACCTTACCCCCACCGTAAACCATCCCAGCACTGATGAATATGTCAGGGTACACTATTTACAGGCGTAGCGTTTGACGATGGGATAAAAACCTTTTTTACGTAGTGATTTTCGAGAAGTATTGCCGCAAAAGGGACATTTATCTCCCCAACGTATGCGCCTCATATAAAACTCCAATAGTTGGATTTATGTATCGAAATCTGGCTTGCACCTGGCGCTGCGTTCAGATTCGTTATACCGAGAATTGCTACAAATACTAAGTTACTTGAAAGTATTTCACGAATAACTTTTTAGATAATTCAAATCCTTCTTCGCTCAATGTAACTGATTTTGCCTTGCTTTTTGGATCGCTAATAAAGCCTTTTTCGTGAAGTCGAGATAACACTTCCCAATCATGGCTTTTCCATGCTCTATAAAATCCTTTAGGCTCTTCAAATGAGGTTAAATAAAGTAGTGCTAAAACCATCTCGTCAATTTTCTCCTTGTCAAATTCCATAGTAATCCCACTTTTATCAATTATTTTTTCATCTTAAAATTAAGATTTTCATATCTTGAAATCTCGTCTAACAATTCT
>JAHIOG010000056.1 GCA_018895675.1 bacterium | reverse complement strand
CGAGTGGAACGTTTTCTATCAATAAGGACGACAAATTGACTCTGAAATTAGCGATGCTTATTGAAAACCGATGTTTAGGCATTCCGGTCATTGAGTTGGTAAAAAAGTATGGCTTTTCGAGGTCTAGATTCTATCAAATCAAAAGAGCTTATGCAGAAGGTGGCAGCGAAGCATTGCGAGAGGGCAAACGCGGTCCGTCCCGAAATTACAAACGTACCGATACCGTTGTCAACCAGATCATTCGTCATCGTTTTCTTGATCCGGATACTTCACCGGATGTTATCACACAGAAGATGAAGCAGGTTGGTTATGATATTAGTAAGCGCAGCGTAGAAAGAACCATAACTGAATATGGCCTTCAAAAAAAAACTCCATACTTTAAATCCACAAAAAAGATGGAAAGAGGTAGAGATTCATCAAACGAAACGTAAAATCCAAAGATGTATATTCACACCGATCCGTGTAGAGAGAGAAGTAAGAGAGCAATTAGCCAGAAAAGTTTCAAGTAATTATCTTGGCTTATGGTTACTTATCCCGGAACATTTACGGTTAGGTAGCTGGGATTTGGTGAAATCATGGAGCGGAGGATCAGATGAGGATATTGAGCCGCGTTTGGCTTTGCAGTTGATTCATGAATCGGTATTATGTGTCAGTGGCGTACGTCCGACTCGGTCTTTATGTCACCAGGGTTTTGAACTACTCAATGGTTTGCCAGACGTGGCGACCGATAAATCAATACACGAATTATAGAATGCAGAGAGTTAATTATCCGCTCCATTTAATTGCCCAGCGAAGTGGTGAAATAGAAGCCGAATATCAATATAAACCTTTTGTTGCGACAGGTATCTCTGATTTGCTAAAAATGGTATCGGAAGATTTTCCGGAACGTTGGACCATCGAGGAATTTTTTAATTTTGAAGCCGCAATAGACTGGAATCGGGCTGCGACGATGAATCTGAATATCTGATATGGAAAAATGTCTCTTGCGTTAATTGCACAAGCGGCAACTTTTCAACTAAAACAAAAATTACCAAAGCCATATAAGATATGGACAGCTAAACATCTTGCAATTCCATTTTACGTGGAATTGATGGTGATTTGCGTGTAAAGGATGATACTATTATTGCTACTTTATATAATGTACCTGAATCATTAAATTTGAAACAATATTATGAAGATTTACCAAATAAATTAGAGAGAGAAGGCATCAATCCTAAAATACCATGGCTGTTTGATTTTAAGTTGGATTTTCGATTCAAATAGTATTGATGAGTCAAATTTATTGTGTGTATAAAATTGCTTATGTTTCGGGACACTCGAAGGGGTCAGCATTAATACGCAAAGGCGAAGTGCGGCATAGACCAATCACTGAATTGGAAGAAACTATGGAAACCACGCAACGCCTTATATCGTAGATAGTTTATGTGGCTATTGAAGAGAGTATTAGTGAAGAGTCCGGCATCTGCCGGAGAAATCCACAAGTCCGGTTCTGTGAGGGGCATGCGCCTCCTTCCATTAAATTTAATAGAAAGGAGGCGATATGCCTACTCGACGAAAACCGATCATGACAGAGACGCGCTATGCGACGGAATGGTAAACTATGCCGCCTGTGCTGACAGGAACGCTCCCTGCACTTTCCTATTGCAAGATTTCGGAAAATTCAGTATATTTTGCGCCAATTAATATGCCGGGAGAGATAATAGCAGAATGGACATTGGAAAATTAGTTGCTATCGTTGACGATGAACCGGACATACTGGAACTGGTCAGTCTCCATCTGGTAAAAGCTGGATATACCACGAAAAAATATGAATTGGCAATGGAGTTTTTTGATGCATTGCCGCAGTAGATACCGGACTTGCTGATTCTTGACCTGATGTTGCCGGATATTGACGGTATCGAAGTGTGCAAACGGTTTCGGAACGACTGTAAAACGGTGGACTTGCCTATCATCATGCTGACTGCCCTTGGGGATGTTTTTTTTTAACTTTATTTTTTTATATTTAATCATTGTTGTTTTGCTGATAGAATTGAAAACAGAGGCCGAGAGTACAATCAGTTTTGCCTGATAATATTAACAGAATCAGGTGAACTGTAGCGAAGGAGTTGGTTTATGGTCACAATCAAAAGGTTGTTCATCATTTGTGTTATCTTGAATTTCTTTGCAGATAGTTTATATGCCCAGGAAAGTGAAGTCACCCAGAAAATTATCATTCTCGCCGGAAAAATAAATACATCTTTTTCATCCAGGGTAACTTCAGAGGCGCAAAAACGGATTGCCCTGACAAATTTCTCGAATATCGGCACAGTGTCAGAGAAAAAAAATATCGGCACTCTCGTGTCCGAAGTGCTTGCCGGCGAATTGATGAAATACGAAACCTTTACTCTTGTGGAGCGCATGCAGCTGAAAAAAGTGCTGGATGAACAGACCCTTGCACTTTCAGGGCTGATTGACAGTGAAACGTCGGTAATGATTGGAAATCTGTTGGGCGCCCGGGCGATTATCAGCGGCAGTGTCATCGAGGCCGGAAATTTTTTCATTGTCAATGCCCGCATGGTCGATGTGGAAACGGGAGAGGTGATCCTTACCGAAAGTATAGAAATCCCTCAAGCGGATTTGATCGCATTGTCCAACAAACTGATCGTGACGAAAAAATATGCCCTCGATGCAGCCTACCGTTCCCTGATTCTGCCGGGCTGGGGTCAGTTTTACAATGACACACCGAAACGGGGCACTTTTTACATCGGCGCCAGTGCCATTTCTATAGGAACGGCTGTAATTTTCAAAATCGCTGGTGACAGGGATTATGAAAAATATCAGAAAAATACACCGGAATCAGTTAAATATTTTGATACGGCAGCGGATAAATACCAGTATCGTGACTATGCGCTTTACGCCATGGCCGGTTGTTGGGCAATGAATATTTTCGATGCATATATTACCGCAAAACGGCAGTTGAAACAAAACAGTAACCAAACCACTGATATATCCAAGCTACGGATCAGTGCCACGCCCTTAGCATCCGGCCTGCAACTTAATCTGATCCGGTCATTTTAAGGAGAGTAATGATGAAACAAAATCTATATATATTGATTTGTATTGTGTTGATTCTGCTTGCTGGTTGCAGCGAGGATATGCAGCACACAAATCCCTATGATCCGGAAACCACGATGGCGACTTTTCTTGAACAAGGTTTTTCTGTCCTCGAGGTTGATAATACGCTGAAAGCGGCAGACAGCCCCTATTTCATTGATAAAAATCTGACTGTGAGAGCACAACTGACGATCGAGCCGGGAGTGATTCTGCAATTTTCCCCAGGTATTGGAATGACTATTGACGGCAGCAGCGCCAGTGCGGCGTTAATTGCGGTTGGCACGGAAGATGCGCCAATCGTTTTTACCTCAGCGGGAACACAGGACTGGGCCGGTGTTAGTTTTAATCATCTGCAGACCACGAGCAGTATCCTTAAATATTGCCGGTTCGAATACGCCAGTCGTGATCTTAACGCATATGCTATCACAACAGCAGATGACTCGCTGACCATTGAAAATTGTGAATTTTATGGGGCAAATATAATGATCGACGGATTTGGAGAAGCCATAGCCCGCCCGGTGATTAAACATTGTAATTTTGGGGGTAGCTACATCGAAATCTGGAATGGCGCTAAACCCCGGATTTTGTACAATCATTTCATCGGCATGTATCCAATCAGGGGAAGGAATGGTGCGGCACCCGAGATCGGCTACAATATCTTTGGCCCCAATGAAAGTTCTTATGAAACTGGCGGCTGTTCCTTCCTCAATTCAACGGCTCATATTTATCGCAATTCCTTTATGAATATTGGTGAAAATGCCGTCCGGTTTCGCGGCGGCTGCAACGGTATAATTGAATACAATGATTTTTCCGGCGGTACCAACGGTATCCATTTTCGCACAACCAATGACCCTGGTATAAATACGACGCCTGAAAACAACAAGATTTCCATCCGGAACAATAATTTCTCTGGATATACGGATTATCATGTATCACTGTACATTATCGGCGGGACCGGTGAGGCAACTCAAACCGGTGATATCGATGCTGTTGGCAATTACTGGGGAACGACGGATTCGACTGCGATTGAAAATGCCTTGTACGATCGCGTTGATGATGGCGAATTGGGGAAGGTCATTTTTTCACCATACCTGAATACTCCGGTTCTTGACGCCGGTGCCGGCTGGTGATTCTTGCCGAAAAAAGAGGAGATGATTAGAAAACCGATCATGACAGAGACGCGTTATGCGACGGAATGGTAGATGCAACCACGAAGGCACTAAGACATGAAATATACTTAAAATAAATTGGACGAAAAAATACCTATTAAAAATCAAGGATTTCGTCAGATCACACCGAGAATGAAATTCAGATTATAAAAATAAAAACAATCTTTGTGCCTTTGTGTCTTTGTGGTTACATTTCGATTTCTCAGTGGAACTCAGTGTCAATTATCTTATATTAAATCATGTGCGGGCGTAAGACATTAACCAAAGGCAAAATGGAGATTATCGAGGAATTGTCCATTCAGATATGGGACGATTCTTTCGATCATAAGCCTAACTACAACGTTGCCCCCACACAGACGATGCCGATATTGGTATATGATGAGCAGCGGATTGTCAAACCGATGTGCTGGGGACTGATTCCGAAATGGGCCAAGGATCCGCATAATCTTCCAATGTTCATCAATGCCCGTTCTGAAACGCTGACAGAGAAACGATCCTTTTCAAATTTGATTGGGGCAAATCGCTGTATTGTCATTGCCGATGGTTATTATGAATGGCGAAAAACATCCTCAGGGAAGCAGCCGTACTATATCACGAAGCCGGATCGGAGCATTTTACCGATGGCTGGGCTGTGGAGCCAATGGCTTGATAGTCAGGGAGTTCCGGTATTTACTTATACTGTCATCACAACTGCAGCAAGCCATGATCTGGAATTCGTCCATCCACGCATGCCGGCAATAATAGAAAAAGAAAATATAAATATCTGGCTTGATTGTGATAACAATAATTCCGGGTCTGCATTGAATTTGCTTCAACCGCTTCAGAAAGGATTGGAGGCTTGTCCTGTATCGAATTTTGTTAATAATGTTCGGAATAATTCCTCGCACTGTATTGTGAAAGTTAACGAACCACCTGCGATATTATTTAAATAATCCTGTTCGGGTATAATTAAAATTCATAAATGTGATAATCCCTGTCTATATTGAAAAAACAAGGCAGGCTAATTCAATCTTGCAAAGAAGAAAACCGGAATTAGATGAGAAAAAATAAAGACATTCAAATCCTGAATAATTTTGCTCTTTTAGCGTTGCCTTTTATCAATGCTGAGAAATTATCGGCGGCATTTAAAACGGGGAAAAAGGGGCAAGGCTTATTCATCACCGAAGCAAAGTCAAAGCGGAAGTAAACTAAACATTTTATAAAATCATTAACTCCGAATAAAAATCCTGATTACGTGAGGATTTTTCATTTAAAAAACCTGACCTTTTCCAAAAGATTTGTTATAATTAGCAGGTAATTGAAGATGAACAGAATTAGAAAAAATAATATAAGAGAGTGATGTCGTTTTTGAAATATATGCAGGAGAAACCATGAAAGATTTCTATTCTATTAGTCCAAACGGAGAAAAGTTTTTAATTCAAAAACAGAAGAATACGACGCGGAATTTGAGATGCTTAAGAAACGAGTTCAGCTGGAGCGCGAAAAAGGCAGGGAGATCGTTGTAGTCATGGGCGTCGGATTTGTGGGGGCAGTGATGGCTGCAATCACTGCTGATACCACTAATGAAAATGGTCAACCGAGTAAATTTGTGATTGGAATGCAGCGCCCCAGTGTACGTAGTTTCTGGAAAATACCAATCCTGAATCGTGGTGTTTCACCAGTCAAGGCAGAAGATCCGGAAGTGGATCCTATGATTCAGCGCTGTGTCAATGATAAAAAGACATTAATAGCAACTTATACTTATGATGTCCTTAAACTCGCAGATGTTATCGTTGTGGACGTACAGTGTGATTATCTCAAAGAGGAGTTAGGCAATGTTCGCAAGGGTCGTACTGATATGGCGGCACTGGAACAATCTATCGGTGTTATCGCTGAACAAATTCCACCGGAAGCATTAGTTCTGATTGAGACGACAGTTGCTCCCGGTACGACAGGACAGGATGCTTTTCCGATTATGAAAGAAATATTTAAGAAACGT
>JAHIOG010000552.1 GCA_018895675.1 bacterium | reverse complement strand
ATTTTAATGGAGAAATATAATGAATAATTTAAACTTTTTCTTTTTACTTTGATGATAACAACTCATATATTATTCGCCCAACCAGGGGGCAAACTTATTGATAGCTGGCTGGTATTGGGTTCGTTCAAATGCGATACTATTCATCAAGCGCTTGACATTGGTTTTCTTGAAAATGAACCTCATATTTACCCCGATGAAGGTGATATTGCTTCCGGATACACTTGGCGATCATATTCTGTTGATAAAACTGGAATTTTAGATTTTTTAAAACTTAAACTGCCTCTATCCGAATACTGCGTGGCCTATGCAGTAACATATATTTATTCGCCTGTTGAAAAGAACGTCAAATTATTAATGGGCAGTGATTATGGTATTGGCATGTGGATAAATGGTAATGAAATCCTGCATAAAGTCGTATGGCGGGTAGTTCAACGCGGAGCGGATGTCGTACCTGCACACTTATCCGCCGGCTGGAATCGTCTGCTGGTTAAGGTTTTTAATGGCTGCGGCGGATTTGCTCTGGTTGGTGAAATCGTTGAACTTGATAACTCTATTCCCACTGACCTGACTTTTTCTACACATAAGCCGGAGAGTATTGCATTTATAAGCGCCTCTCCTTTTCCATATATTTCCGGTAACAGGCTTGGCGGAAGTTATCTCAAAGATAAGACAAATCAACGAATATTCCCTGTCGAAGTCACGATCTGTAACCTTGGAATAGAGGGAAAACAAAAAAGTGAATTAGTTGTTACCTGTGGTAAAAAACAAATCACAAAGACAAAATTCAATCTTGACAAACTCGCCAATATTTCCATTCCATTAAATTCGGATAATGTTTTACAGGCACTAAGTTCCGGAATTCATGTTGAGTCATTTTTTAATAAGAAAAAATATGATGAAAAATTTCTGCAAATCGAACCCGAAGATGTTCTCAAAAGTATTTTTACTTCTGAGCAAATTCCTGCTGATATTATGGCTTTGCGACCATTATACCATGATCTTACGGAAGAATTATATTGGTTTTCCTATTTCACCGGCAAAGAGTCGTCGCTAAAAAAAGAATCATTAATGACTTGTGCTCGTGCAGCTTTAAAAGAGGATTGGGATACTTTCCAACAAACTCATAAACTGGATTTTAAGGAACTGAATGAATTTTCAAAGGAGATAAAAAAAGACACGCTGCATATGATCGGACAATCTCATATTGATTTGGCCTGGTTATGGCGTTGGCCGGAAACGATTGACATCTGCCGTCGAACGAATCAATCTGCATTGAATTTCTTTGACGAAGAGCCGGACTACAAATACACACAAACTTCGGCACAGGCATTTTTATGGATGGAGGAACACCACCCTGGAATATTTAAAAAGATACAGCAAAAAGTAAAGGAAGGACGTTTCTTTATCGTTGGAGGAATGTGGGTTGAGCCGGATTTAAATATTCCCAATGGAGAGTCTCTGGTCAGGCAGGTTTTATTCGGCAAACGTTATTTCCGGGAAAAGTTTTGTGTGGACTGTGTGGTAGGTTATACGCCTGATACTTTTGGTTATACCTTGATGTTGCCGCAGATTCTCAAAAAGGCCGGTTTTAATTATTTTGTTACCATGAAACTCGGTTGGAACGATACAACTGAATTTCCATATCATCTTTTTTGGTGGCAATCACCGGATGGCTCAAAGGTGCTGACCAGTTTTCCATTTAGAGGTAATGGTGAAGTTGATCTCAACCAAATTGCAAAAGATCTTGTGAAATTAAAAAAACATAATTTAAACGATGTTCCTGTACTTTATGGTGTCGGAGATCATGGTGGCGGACCTACCAGGCAACACTTTGCTAATATCAAAAAAATGCAGAATCTTGCTGTTTATCCGACAGTTTACCATAACGATCTACGCTCGTACCTGGAACGTGTGGAAAAAAAGTACACAGACTTGCCGGTTTGGAATGACGAACTTTATCTTGAGTATCATCGTGGTACAATAACTACTCAGGGGCTGATCAAGAAACGCAATAGATTAAGCGAAATTTGGCTTGAAGAAGCAGAGAAAATAGCTGTTTTTTCCGGAATGGATTATCCGCAAGCTGATTTGGAAGATGCCTGGAAAAAGGCGTTATTCAATCAATTTCACGACATCCTGCCGGGTTCCAGTATTCCTGAAGTTTACATTGATGCAAACGAAATTTACGATAGTGTAGAGAAAACGACCCGGAAGATTATTAAATCCGGTATGCATACCATTGCCGAAAACATTAAAACAAAAGGCAAAGGACTGCCGCTTGTTGTATTCAATCCTCTTTCGTGGAATAGAACTGATTTAATAAACCTGACAATTCCTGATGATGTGACGATACAAAAAATAATTGACAACAAAGGCAAAGAATATATTTTCCAGCAAAATAATAATCAGGTTCAGCTTATTGCTGAAGATGTACCACAAAATGGTTATAAAACATTTTGGCTGCATAAGGGAAAATCCGGTAAAAAAACCAACTCCCTGAAAATAACAGAAACGACTCTTGAGAATAAATATTTCCGGATTGAGATTAATCCTGATAATGGAAACATCCATAAGATGTATGACAAACTTAACAAGCGGGAAGTTTTTGCCAATGGGCAAGAAGGCAATGTACTGCAATTTTTTGAGGATAAACCGGCTGAATGGGATGCCTGGAATATTGGCTATACCGGCAAAGAATGGCAAGCAGAAAAAGTAAAGAAAGTGGAGATTATTGAAACCGGACCCTCTCGTGCTGTTCTTCGTTATACACGGATTTTTCAGAACTCCATATTTATTCAGGATTATATAATTTATAGCGATATTCCACGTCTCGATATTCATACAGATGCCGATTGGCACGAGCATCATATTTTGCTGAAAGCCGCTTTTCCTGTGGGAATCCAGGCAGACGAAGCTACTTATGAGACAGCGTATGGTACAATTCAGCGGACTACTCATCCAAAAACTGAAGCAGAAAAAGCCAAATGGGAAGTTTCAGCACACAAATTTGTTGACTTGTCCGAGCCGGACTTTGGTGTCAGTCTTTTGAATGATTGCAAATATGGTCATGATATTGTCGGTAATATGATGCGTATTACCCTTTTACGCTCACCGCTTACTCCTGACCCCAGAGAACGGCCGGAAGGCTATGTGAATCCTTATGCCGATATGGGGAAACACGAATTAGTATATTCGCTGTATCCGCATTCGGGCGATTACAAACAGGCTTTCTCATATCGAAGGGCGTATGAACTGAATTACCCGCTGATCGCAGAATTAGCCAAGTCGCATAAAGGTAAACTCGCTGCAGAACACTCATTTATCAAACTTGAACCGGAAAATCTTGTGTTAAGCGTGGTTAAAAAAGCAGAGGACTCTAACGCGAAAATTATTAGAGCATATGAAATTCACGGGCGACCTGCTGAAGCGAAGTTGACATTTGCCTGGCCGGTGAAGAGTGCGTGGGAAACGAACCTTTTGGAAGAGAGAAAAGGGCAATTGCCGGTTATTGAAAATACTGTGACCTTTTCAGTGAAACCTTTCGAAATCTTTACATTAGAAGTTGAGTAGATACTATTTTATTAGGAACAATTATTTTTTT
>JAHIOG010000551.1 GCA_018895675.1 bacterium | reverse complement strand
AATTGCATATTTATTTTTTGATGTCTTGAGTAATTATGTCTTGGATTCTCCCTTTTTTAGTGCTGCTATTAGTAATTATTTAGCGAAAGATATCGGAGAGGGGCCTGATGTACGAATTGATATTTGGGCGAACTATTTTAATAATTTAGATATATTCCGGCTCATATTCGGTGTGAATGTATACCAAGATCCATGGCCTGAGAAGGAATTTCTTGCATATAATTATCATAATTCGTTTATTAATCTCCATTTACAAACTGGCTTTATGGGGCTAATTACTATAGCGTTAATCATCTTTTCCCTTTTTAAGTTTTATAGGACAAATCAAGTTTTTTTCTTTTTACTTCTTACTGTAATCTTGCGGTGGTCGACCGATAATGGTATTTTTTTTGATTCATTCGACTTCATTCCTTTTTTCTTTATCTTTTATTTTTTAAAGGGACTTTCACTTTCGAGTTCCAGATTCCCCATATCCTCTATCTGCAGGTACCAGAGAGCTGGTCTGGGAAAACTGGACAGTGACATAAGTGGTAAAGCTGCTCTATAATGAACCCAAGGAAGTGCGGCATATGAAAATATCAGTTTGTATGGCTGCCTATAATGGTGCTAAGTATATCAGACTGCAACTATTATCAATTTTAAATCAACTTGGCCCTAATGATCAGCTTGTAGTGGTAGATGATGGATCAACAGATAATACGGTTCAGATCATTAAAAGTTTCAAGGATTCAAGAATACAGTTGCATATAAATACAGTTAATATTGGGGTAGTGCGGACATTTGATCGTGCACTTCATCTTGTTCAGGGCGATTTGATTTTCCTAAGTGACCAAGACGATCTATGGTATGATAACAAAATTTCTATCATACGCAAAATATTTTCGTCACAAGATGTTGACTTGATTGTACATGATGCAATGATAGTCGAGGGAAACCATATTATTAGCAGCTCCCTCTTTAAGTTCAGAAATAGTTCTGCCGGCGTAATAAAAAATATCATTAGTAATACCTATACCGGGTGCTGTATGGCTTTCAAAAGAGATATTCTTGGTAAAGTACTTCCAATACCTGCAAGAAAGGGTATATTTCATGATGCTTGGATTGGCATTGTAGCAGAATATTATGGCTATAAAATAGTTTTTATCGATGTTCCATTAATAGAATTTAACAGACATGATCGAAATACATCAACCCTTAAAAGAAGGAAAATAATTCGCATTCTGGCAGAACGTATAGTCTTGTTATTAGCAATAATAACTCATATTATTCGGGTATATTTCACAAAATGATCGCATTATATGCGAAGAGGGGATACACCAGCTTGTCAGGGCTTGGAAACAATCTAAATGAAGCATCCCATTGTCGCTGATCGTATTGACGAACATGAATTAAAACGTCAATTGAAAGGCGTGAAAATATGCCGGATTTCAACCGTCCCTTTTTTCATGATTTCCCAGCTCAAGTGGCAGGTGGAGTATTTGAGAGACATGGGAATGAAGGTCGTCCTGGTTTCGTCAGAGGGTCCTGAATGGTCTATGATTAATACAGGACAGGGGCTAAGTGTTAAAATAATTAACATCCCTCGTTCATTAAAGCCCTGGAAGGATTTCATTGCCTTGATCAGGCTGACACAATTTTTTTTGATTCATCGTTTTGATATTGCCCATTCAACGACTCCCAAAGCGGGTCTGTTGACAGCTCTGGCTGCCTTCATATCAGGAATCCCCATACGGCTTCATACTTTTACAGGCCAGCAGTGGGTCACGTTGAAAGGACTTATGAGATGGAGCTCGCGTATGGATGCCGACGATACATCTTTACCCGATCGTTTTCAGAAACAGATGGCATGGCTTCAACAAACAATGGCTGACATTTGCGGGGGGTGGGTTAAATTAACCGGGACATGGTTTCATCGGGTGTGGCGGTACTACGGCTCCAGTGATGCTATCAGACTAAAGTTGCTTTTCGGTTCGGCGTTTGCTCATCCTACCGTTATGTTGCGTTCTAGCGTTGCAAAAGCAAATCCATATAACGAGAAGGCGCACTATGTGGAGGATTATGAGCTTTGGACAAGATTAGCCAAGTTGGGCGTGAAGATGACCAACTATCCGGGTGTTATATTACGGTATCGCATTCATCCATGTCAGGTGACGGCTATCAGACAAAAACAGCAACGTGAGAATATGGTTCAAATCTTTCAAGAATATGCCACATCATTTTTAGATGGTAATTTAACGAATGACCCGATTTATCTACTGATTGCAGATAAACAACTCGGCGTTAATGAGGCGGATTTTTATCAGGCGGTTGCGTTCATGAACAGGATGGTTTTACGGCATGGTGATCCAGAAGGGGTGGTTT
>JAHIOG010000550.1 GCA_018895675.1 bacterium | reverse complement strand
CCTTTGTGTTGTACAGAGCAAGTTCGGTTGGGCTTTCTGGATTCGACACATCCACAATCCTTAATCCTTTCCAGGCATCAGCAATATAGGCTATACCGTCTTTTACGAACACTTCTCGGGATTCTGATGATCCGTCGTCAGCGATAAAACTTCCCACAAAAACCGGAGCCATAGGATTGCCAATATCATATATGTATAGACCGGCTTTATAAGCAGCCACATAAAGATAATTGCCGACAACTTTTACGCCCCAGGCTTCCTGTGTTTTATCGCTTGTAATTTGTATCGGCGTCATGCCGGTCGTGGTCGGATTAGACGGTTCAGCTATATTGATTATATGCACAATCGGTCCAGCTGCTGGCCCTTTGGCTGGAACATAGGCAAAGCCCCCGTCTTCAGAAAAAGCCAGACCCCAGGCTCTTTCAAATTCTCCTTCCAATCTTCCTATTTCTGTAAGTACATCCTGGCCATAACCAAAGTTAAAAGCCATTAGAGTAAAAATTACTCCAATTGTCATCACTGCTGTAACTTTTTTCATTTTCATTCTCCTTTGTTTTAAATGATAATTTTAATTTCATTGCCTATGAGACTCTTCACCCCTTACCTCAAAATAGAATCAATACTGCCTCACTTCACACCTCCTTCCTTACTTTATTCTAAGTAATTATTCAAAATCATTTCAAAAGCAATAACTTTTTCATCTGAATATGGGAACCAGCAATCATCTGATACAAATAAACACCACTGGAAAAATTATAGCCGTCTTTATCTCGTCCATCCCACTGAATAATGTGATACCCTGCTTTTTTGTGCCCATCAACTAAAGTCCTCACCTCTTGACCAAGGGTGTTATATATTGTTAGGGTCACGGGTCCGGCCGCTGGAAGTTGGTAACGAATAGCTGTCTTTAAGTTAAAGGGGTTAGGATAATTCTGCGCCAGCCTGAATTCTGAAGGCGCAGGATGAGTTCCATCGGAAGCAATGCCGGTTAATGTAGCATAAAACTCATATACATCTTTGTTTGTAAACGGTTTCAATGTTTTAAAAGTAAAAACATCGCCCGCAACAGGTGGAATCGAAGCCGTAGTGCCGGAGAAATAAATTTTCCATGTCTGTATTGGTTGTCCATTTTCGTCTTTTTCAAGAATAGTTATTTTGTCATATCGACTGACAGTCTGATTACTATCCTTATCAATAAATATGATATCAACCTGGTAATCTTCAGTCAGATTCCAAGCCTTAAAAAACATATAAACTTCCGGATCTCCAAAAACAGAACTTGAAGTATCGACTATTTGATCGTAAAACGTAATCTGATAGTCGGCAGGATAGGCAATTCCACCTGCAGGCAGAGAAATAGTAGAACTTAGATTGCATGCGCCTACAGTCCAGCCTTTATTTTCATAGTCAACGACAGGTTTTTTATAGTCGTACATTACTAAGCGAATGCCATCAAATAAAGGCCCCTCGGTCTTGCCGTCCATTTCAGTAGCATCGTCCACAACAAAGGAGACGGTCTCCAAATCGTAAATATCATAAGTCTTCTTATCTAAGGTAGTATCGTCAAAAGTAATGCGATATCTGTGCTCGGTTAGTTCGTCCGGAAAAATTACTTGCGCAGTTATCAGACCGCCGCCTGTTCCTGAAATATGTTGAAATATTGTATCAGGAAGCGCCTGGCGTTCATTTTCTATAACTAAAGCTCCGGATACTTCCTCGGCCCAGGCTGTGCCATCTGTGCATCTTAACTTAACTCTACACTGGCTGGTGTTGATCCATAAAAGTGTGTTCCAGGAAAATATACCGTCATTTGGCTCATCGCTTGTTAGCGGCAGCCAGTTTGAGCCGCCATCAACGCTGATTACCAAAGATATTAATAACTGATCGCCATCAGCATCGACAGCATTCCACTCAATATTGTATTCACAGCTAACTGTATCTCCCTTAGTGGGCTTTATTAATTCAATTTCAGGAACGCCATTACCCGGATTATTGATAGTGAAAGGTTCATTTGTCTGAACCATTCCGAAACCCGAATCACTCTTGCAAACAACGCGGAGCATATATCTTGTGCCATCCGGATTATCTGTTGTATTCCATGTATATGTTGTCGCTTCTGTCTGCGCTGTCCAGAGTATATCCCAATCAGTTCCGGCGTCGTTGCTTACATAAATTGTTGTTGTCAATGGCTCTGTATGGCTTTCAGAAAAAGACCATATAATATCCGTATCTCCTGAAATAACGCTTCCTGCCTGAGGGGCTGAAAGTTGCATGCCAAATCTCTTGGTTCCTTTAATGCTCCACTGATCCTTCATTCCCCAATTAACATTAGTACGCGAAGAAGCAATCGCCCGAAAACGAACAGAGTCATCCTGAACGTGTACATAAACAATCGTTATATTCCCGTCATCTAAATTTCCGGCGGCTCCGCAATCTACCTGGTAAATACCGCCTTCCTCATCAGGATATCCGGATGATCCGGCGGTTGCCGGATTTTTCACCCGCATACGATAATAATTATGGGTATGCGCGCAAAAATATGCCATAACTCTTGGGTCTTTCACCAGTATATTCCAGAATGCGTTCCGCGATTCAGGGAATTGATCCAATGAATCTCCGACATGCCTGCGTCTCGGGAAAGCGGGCTCATGTCCAAAAACAAACACATGATCCTGTTTTGTTGCGTTCAAGTCCTGCTGCAGCCAGGCTTGAAGATTCACGTCAACCTCTCCATATCTATTGGTTGAATATTGGTCCAGCACAACGCAATGGATATTCTTATAATCAAATGAATAAGTTCCTTGTTTTCCATTGTTCACTACATTTTCCAGATACGGTATCATTGAATCCAGAATATATTTCATATCGCTATCCGTTTCAATCTCATGATTACCGACTACAGGATAAAAAGACGGTAGATTAGGATAAGTTATTCTGTCGTTATAAATTGCCATATTGCTTTCGACAGGATCTATATCTCCGTTTCCAACAAGAAATAATGGGTAGGGTATAGCGGGCGCAGGATTAAGCGTCATTTCATTTATTTCCTGTAACACTGCCCTGAATTGCGTTGTATAATCTCTGTTATCTGCTATTACTACAAATGATAAATCATCTGCATATAAACACTTCGATATCAGAAAGATTATGAAGAATACTCTAAAAGCATAACGTTTTAACCACATAACTCCTCCCCAGCCGGCCCAATATCAATGTTCTCACGATACATGGTTACCAGGGGATGTATCAGGTT
>JAHIOG010000549.1 GCA_018895675.1 bacterium | reverse complement strand
TGTTGTTGACAACACCGGTCTGCTGATCGCTTCCGGTCTGGTTGCCGGTGAAGCCCTGGTCGGCATCCTCCTGGCAGCTCTGGTTGTAGGTAATATTAACCTCAGCCGTCTTGTCGGTTTGCCGGAAGATTTCCATGGATTCTGGTGGCTGGGTATTATTGTATTCCTAGTACTTGGATATACATTAATCAAATACCCTTACAGAGAACTGTTAAAAAAACAGGCCTAAAATAAGTAAGATTTAAAATATGAAAAAGAGACGACAGGGCGAAGGAAATGATTTGTTGATGAACGAGGTCATCCCTCGCCCTCTCGTTAATTTTGAAACTACTGAAGAAGGTCTGATTGTTCTTCTAAAACCAAAAATTAAAAATCCCTTCCTGGCAAAACATCTTTTACCACGCCTGAAACGTCCCAATTTTAAAATAAAACTCGATGAAAACGGAACTGCCGTCTGGAAGTTGATCGATGGAAAAAGAACTGCCCTTGAGATTGCTGAATTAGTTGAAAAGGAGCTGGGTGAGAAAATACATCCTACTTACGAGAGACTCGGACGTTTTTTGCGCATGTTAAAAAATGGTCATTTTATAAGTTTTTGAGGTATTATGTCTACAAAAGTAAAAATTACTGAAGAATTAATCCGCGGGTTGCCAAAAACCGAATTGCATTGTCACCTCGACGGATCACTACGACTTGAGTCTATTATTGATATGGCTCAAAAAGATAAGGTTGAATTGCCCAGCACAGATCCCAAAACTCTCAGGAAAATGGTTTCGGTCACAAATTCAAATGTCAACTTATCGGATTATATTAAAAAATTCGATATCACTCTTTCTGTTCTGCAGACCCCTGAATCGCTTACAAGAGCTGCATTCGAATTAGCAGCAGATGCCCACAAAGAAAACGTGCTCTACCTCGAAGTGCGCTACTCCCCGATATTACATATCGAGCGGGGTATGACGCCGATGGAAACGGTCGATGCCGTCCTAAAAGGTTTGCAAGAGGCAGAGGATGAATTTAAAATTAAATCCGGTGTGATAATCTGTGGTATCCGCAGCATCTCGCCCGAAATTTCCTACCAGCTCGCTGAACTTTCGGTGGCATTCAAGAACCGGGGAGTGGTTGGTTACGATCTGGCTGGCGTCGAGGAAAATTTTCCGGCAAAAGACCACCGGGAAGCATTTCACCTGATTTTAAACAATAACATTAATACAACACTGCACGCCGGCGAGGACTACGGTCCCGAATCCATTCACCAGGCCGTCCATTATTGCGGCGCTCACCGGATCGGGCATGGTGTGCGACTGAAGGAAGACGGCGATCTGCTGAATTATATCAATGATCATCGCATTGCACTGGAAATATGCATGACCAGCAACATTCATACGGGCAGCGTCAAGAATTACGAATCCCACCCTTTTAAATTTTATTACGATTACGGTCTGCGAGTCACCCTTAATACCGATAATCGGCTAATCTCAAATACCAGCCTGACCAAGGAATATATGCTGGCACATAAATATTTCAACCTGCAAATCGCAGATTTTAAAGAAATCATCATTGGCGGTTTTAAAAGCGCTTTCATGTCTCATCGAATCCGCACTAAAATCATCCGGCAGATTGCCGACGAACTGGACACATACGTATCGGTATAGTTCCTTAAAGCTTAATTTCTTTTTTGTGTTCACCCCGTTGGATAGTTCTTATATATATCCGGCGACTGCCGGATTCCATCAATGACTTATCCAACGGGGTAAAGAAAATTTTTTATCATTATCAAGTTTAACAGTTTCGTAAAAAGTCACAAAGTGTTATAACATACTGAAAATAATGTAATTGACAGCAATATTTTACTTGACATTTGTTGGATCTATTATTATATTAACATCAATATTAATAATAGGTAATGAGTTAGAGAAATGCTAAATATAAAAAACCACAAACAGCAACAAATCTTCGATCCCTGGTCGTCTCTCGGTCCAAAACGCCGCAAATTATTACCTGTATGCGTCCGGCGGCTGCCGGACAGGCAAGGATGAATCCTGGGCAGGATTATTTCGGAAGGAGCTTCTACCAGTTCTTCCGATAAAAAATTGATTCCCTTCTTCGATGCCGGATTTGGTCGTCCTACCAAAGAGATTTATACAAGCCTTGGTGTACTTTTATTTCAACAGATGAATGATCTGACTGATGAGGAAGCATGTAACCAATTAGCATTTAATATCCAGTGGCATTACGCGCTAAACTTGTCTGAAGAGTCGGACGCCGCCAAATATATCTGTCTAAAAACATTATGGACTTTACGCAGCATCCTTACTGAAAATTCTATAGATGCTGATATTTTTGATGCCGTTAGAGATAAATTAGCCAAAGTCTTTAAAGTAAACACGGACGATCAACGGATAGATTCGGTTCATATAAAATCAAATATGCGGAAGTTGGGGCGAATTGGTATATTTGTTTCCGGTATCAGTAAATTCTTGAGGAACTTAAAACGAAATCATAAAGAACAATTCGGAATGATTGAAGGAAAGATTGCAGATAAATATCTTTCTGAAAAGGGC
>JAHIOG010000548.1 GCA_018895675.1 bacterium | reverse complement strand
TCCGATCTCCTGAACAATCAAAGCCATTAACACCAATTATAGCAGATGTTTTAAGCTGTTTTTTTTTTATTGTAAATATCATGAATGGTGCGAAATATATTTGTCATTTTTACAAATAGTTATTTATTAGTTGTGTTCAGGATTTGAAAATGTTGATTGTGATGGATTTTTTATTAGCTCGTTATATAAACGCTCCCGAAGAATCGGTACTGTAAGATCTGATTCAAATGCAATGTAGGCTTTATCGAGCCATCCCTTAAGATAGAACTTACCTGTGTTTTCTAAAATATAGTTAGGATAAGACCTGCAATCTCCTATGGCTTCAGTTTCGCTTAATACCCATTCTCCACTATCTATATCAACAAAAAAATCTAATCTTAAATTCGGAAATGTAGAAGCTCTTGCCAAAGATAGTGCTATTTTTTTGAGTTTCTCAAAAAATATTTCCTGTAAATCATGTGCTGTTTCTTGGTCTCCCTCAAGATGTTCACCACTTTTACCCAAGCAAACCCCTTTGGCATTTCGACAACCGACGTAAAGTAATTCTCCCCAGGCTGTATTGAATTTCATCTCAGTAGGTCCCATCTGTGCTTTATCATGGGGAAATAGCGCTTGAATGATCAAACCCGGTTGTATGTGACGAAGATGGGTATCAATATCGCCAGATGTGACCCCAAGTATACTGTCAGTGATCCAATATTTAAATGTTTCGTAATCTGAAATGACTTTATCACTATTGAAATTTATACTGCTGCCATTTTGACTACCTAAGAATTTTGTTTTTAATTCACCTCGATATAAAAACACTTTTAGCGTTCCAATACTTTCTGAACCGTTAGTTGGTTTAATGATGAATTCTTCAAGGTTTTTGACGTTGGAAATAACTATCTCGAACAAACGTTGAATTTCTAACTCATCGTTTAGAGCGGTAGTAAATCCAAATGTTTTTTGAATTGGAACTAAACCTTCGACCCATTCTCGAACCAATAATTTATTGGCAAAGTATGATAGAGCTTTGACTTTATGAGAGGTTAAGACGGGTTTTTGAACATTGTGCATTAAACTATGATAATCAACATCCCCGACGTAACGCTTCATTTCATAACTACAATCGAACACAGATGAAACTTTAAAATCTTCTGCTATTATTAAAATTGGTTCATAAGTACCGTAAGCGGCTAATTTTTCAATAATATTTGAATCGGGAGCAATTTCTTCTGAACTATATTTCATTTCGATTTCCTTCACTATTTTTTAATTGTAGTGCTCCGACCATGATCCAAGTTGTACCCTCGTTGCCAACCACGAAGAAGACCATAAAAAATCTGACTTATTGCAAAAACCCAAAGCATTGGCACGAAAATATTGAAAATCAAGGCAGCAGAAAGCATAAAAATAAAAACACCCTCATCAAACGAAAAGATTTTTCGTTGTTCTTTTATAAACCATAGTACATTGGCGGATATCCCATAGCAAAGTCCCGAGCTCTCTTTTTTATCTTTCGCTTTATCAAGACTTTCTTGATGTTTTTTTATCAAATATTCCTTATCATTGCTCATCTCGGTATAAATAGTTACATATTTTGTATAACCACGTAATGAGTAAAACGAAACCCCAGCAAGAGCCAGAAAAACAGGGAGGATGTCTTGGGTCTGAAGATAGGCCGCATAACCCACTGCTCCAAACCAAATAATTACCTGTATTTGATCCGTTAACTTATCGAAATAACTTCCCGATCGTGATGAAGTGCCTCTATATCGGGCCATCTGCCCATCCATGCAATCGAGTACATGGCTCATATGAATGAGTACAGCGGCAATGATGAAATTTGTAGTACCTCCAATTATAATAAATCCTGTCGCAATTATAGCTACAAGAAAAGAAAATATTGTGATGAGATTTGGCGTTAGCCATATATAATCAACGACAAAATAGTTAACAATAATAGCTAATGGAGAAGTCACAAAAGATGACCACCATTCATCTTCCTTGGTTTTAGTTGCCCATAAACGATGAAGTTTTTTATTCATGTTGTAATAGTTAATTAGATAATTTTTTATTGAAACTCTGCAAAATTTCTTGCAAAGATTCTAAAAAGAATTGAATTTCACTTAAAGTTAATTCGCCAATATTTCCCACTTGAAAAACCTTATTTTTGAATTTCCCTTTTCCTTCATAAATAATAATTTTCTTTTCTCGTAATTTTTGTCGTAAAACACCAACCTCAATATATTCTGGGATATATACTGTCGTCAAAACAGAGCACATATCATTTTCATCAATCAGAAATTTCAAGCCTAATTTCTTCATACCCATTCGCAAAATATTTGCTCGGTTCAAAAGATCTCGGTGACGATTAGAGACTCCTTCTTGCAATATATTGTCAAGAGCTTGTTCCAACGCAAAGAATAAATGAACCGCTGGCGTATTTGGGGTTTGTGAAATTGAATTTAAAAAATGATAATGCTTATACAAATTCAAATACGTTGTTTTGATTGGCATATCTTTTAATTTTTCAAATTCTTGTGTTTTCCCTATTACAAAAGATATTCCCGAATAAGAAGTAATTGCTTTTGAGCTTGAACTCGAACAAAACGATATGTGACATTTTTCCAAGTCAATAATTTCTGCTCCCGCACTACTTATACAATCCACAAGAAACATAGCGTTATGGGCTTTAGACAATGCCCCAACCTCCTCCAATGGGTTGAGCATACCTGAACTTGTTTCATGGTGAACCATGGCGATAACATCAATCTTATTCTTTTTTAAAAAAGTTTCGATTTTCCCCAAATCAAATTTTTCTCCCCAATCAAATTTCAACAAAAAAGTGTTTTTATTATGAACATCAGAAAGATGAAATAACCTTTCCCCAAATTCACCATTAGACAGGATAAGAATATTTTTGTCTCCCACTGCGGAAGAAAGCATTGATTCATTCGCTGCGGTTCCTGAGCCAGTAATAACAACAGCCCTGTAATCGGCTGCTTTCTTTATGTCAAAGAGTTTTAATAATTTTTTCTCAATACTCTGCAATAAATAATCAAAATCCTCTTCTCGATGACAAATATCTTCTTTGCCAATTGCCATACGAACATTTTCCTCCACATTTACTGGGCCAGGAGTAAAAAGTAAATATTTTTTAAACCTTTCATGGTTTAACCTAGAAGTGCCTGATAAATCATCAATACCTATCTCCAATCCTGTTGCAATCTTCAGCGCAGTATCAATTGTTGGGCTTTTGATGACTTCGCTTTCAATTTTAGAAAGAGTCGTATACGGAATATCGGCTTTTCTGGCTAATCCTTCTTGAGTAAGACTTTTTTCTTTACGCAATTCTTTGATGCGTTTCCCGATCGTTTTTTGGTCAGGCTGTTTTTCTTTCATATTACTGTTCTTCTTTCATATTATGATAGTATTAAAATGATAGCCCTAAAAGGTCTTCATTATCATGCATAATATAAGAAATTATATTCAAATATCAAGTAGTCAAAACAATTAAATTCATTTTCTTTTACGGAAGTATGGAGCAAAAGAAAATATCCGCCTCCCCCTCCTTTCAAAATTAAAAAACAAAATTGGATTCTTTTTAAGAGTTTGGACGATAGCCCGAAAAGGAAAACAGGTATTTCACATAACGTTCAGTGTATGAGGCATTGGGCATTTCAACGCACTTCATTTTCAATTCGCTATGATGTTTCCTGAATTCAACTACTAAGTGCAACTCGAGAGCAATTTGGAAAAGCGGGCAAGCTGCCGTATCATTTGGACTGTTTTTTCTACAAAACGAGAGGTGCACAAATGGATTCATACAAACAG
>JAHIOG010000547.1 GCA_018895675.1 bacterium | reverse complement strand
TTATTTCCACCGCAAAAAAACAAGGGATTAATGTGTTTGACGCTATTGAAGGTACTTGGACAGGAAATCTCTTGCTGAACGTTTAATACCTGAATAGTTACTATTATTCCTAATCTATTTACGTAATGAAAATAGATATAAGGATTAACAACCGCCTATTCACTTTTGATGATATTCACTTAATTAATCAATTGATATCCACAGAAGGAGAAAAAGGCCGAACCTATTTATCAAAGCGTTTGTGTAATATTTGGGATTGGAAAACATCAAAAGGTATTAAGCGAGACATTGCTTGTCGTCGATTACTAAGGAAGTTAGATGACTTAGGATTAATTGAATTACCTCCTCCACTAAATTCATCTCGTAAGCCTGGGTATAAAAACAAGACAGAGGTACCAGAAGACTTAAATCGTTCTCATTTAGAATGTAGTTTATCTGATTTTTCGGTGATTGATATTCAGGTGGTTCGCGGCACGGCTAAAGAGAAGACATATAATGGGTTAATAGGCGCCTTTCATTATCTTGGATATCAGCAGCAGGCAGGAGAACAATTAAAGTATCTGATATATGGAGATGATCGGATATTATCATGTCTCGGATTTGGAGCAGCTGCCTTAAAAGTACAGGATCGAGACAGATTTATTGGTTGGACAGATGAAGAACGCAAGCACAATTTACAAAAGATTGTCAATAACAATCGATTTTTGATATTACCCTGGGTTAAGATATCGAATTTAGCATCTTACATTCTTGGGAAAATAAGTCGACAGATCAGAATAGATTGGGATATATATTATGGAAATCCTATTGTAATGTTAGAGACATTTGTAGAGAAGGGACGTTTTAGAGGTATAAGTTATCGAGCCTCTAATTGGATAAGAGTAGGTCAAACAAAAGGGCGTGGTCGTTATGAACAAACTCATAAGCAGGTATTAGCGATAAAAGATGTTTTTATTTATCCGTTAGTCAGAAAATTTCGAGAGGCGCTAATCCGATGAGCCGTATTTACTGTGGCGAATGTTTTAAGAAACAGGAGATCATTGACCGTTTAAAAGAGGAAAATGAGAGTCTGAAGGCCAAACTTCGCTATCAGGAGCGAAAAGTTAATGAGGGATATTTCGGCTCTTCCACCCCTTCATCAAAGAAGCCATATAAGAATAAATCATTAGAAGAAAATCAGCAGAAGAAAGGTGGTGCAAAGCCGGGACATAAGGGTAATGGTCGCAAGCCTTTAACGTTTGAAACCGCAGATGAGGTCATCGAACTTGAGGCGCCGCAGGTTTGTCCTGATTGTGGGGCAACTACTGAAGGAATGGGGGGGCGCCAACGTTCGGTGATTGACCTGGAGCCCGTTTTAATTAAAAAGATTGTCTATCGTCTGAAGCGGCGAAGGTGTCCGGGCTGTGATAAAGTTTTACAGGCTGAAGTTTCTGGCGTTTTACCGAAGTGTTTGTACAGTAACCGGCTGATGGCTCATGTAGCTGTAGAACATTACGCCAATGGACTTACCCTGGGTTATCTTGAACAACAAACCGGGGTTGGAATAGGTAGTCTGGTTGATGCCATGCATCATTTGGGACGGCTTTTAAAGGAGGTTCCAGATAAACTGATTGAAGATTATAGACAATCCCTATTAAAACAGGCTGACGAAACCGGATGGCACATCGATGGGGTGAGCGGCTATACCTGGTTATTTTGTACACCGCAAATAAGCATATTTCGTTTTCGCCACACCCGATCTGGTAAAATTGCACAGGAAGTATTAGGGAAAAAAGCTCTGCCGGGTATCTTGGTAGTGGATCGCTATGCTGGATATAATCAAAGTCCTTGTAAAATACAGTATTGTTATGCCCATTTATTAAGGAATGTTCAAGATCTAGAAAAGGAATTCCCCAATAATAATGAGATATTAGCGTTTGTCCAAACAGTAGGGCCATTACTTTCAGAAGCCATGTCTTTGAGGTCTACAACAATTACTGATCAACAATTTTATCGCCAGGCAAAGATTGTGAAGAATAAGATCATTCAGGTTATGAACCAGGATGCTCGAAATCCGGGAATACAATATATACAAAACATTTTCCGTGAACATGAAGATAGGTTATATCATTGGGCGGACAATCGTATTATCCCAGCTGATAACAATCGTTCCGAAAGAGAGCTTCGACCTCTGGTAATAGCCAGAAAAACCAGTTTCGGTTCTCAGTCATCAGCTGGCGCCAGAACACGTGAAATTTTAATGACAGTACTTTTGTCTCTTAAAAAACAAAACCCCGATTTGAACTTGGAGAATATATTTGCCCAAGGTCTAAATAAAATGACAATTAATCCTGAGATCGATCCTTATGCAATTTTGTTTCCAGATACTTCCTAATCCCGATACCCACCTATAACTGAGGCATTACGCTTTAAGGTATCGTCTTCGTTCATTGTCGTATCCGGAATATCGGCAAATTGCCACGGCAGTGTCCCTGGCGATCCGCCGGCTAACACTTTATATTTTAACTGCATCGAATCTTTTAGTGAGGGGTCTGTAATGTCATCAATATACAAGGTTGTAGAAAAATCTCCGGGTGTGTACGAATTAAACTTAAGGATATGTGGATAATATTGGAAATAAAACTCAGCGGTATCCTTTAATGAATAGCGGCTGTCACCATCATTGTAGATTATTCCGTTAAGATTCCAATCCCGGGATTCATCGATGTGGCAGCTGTCGTATTCAATGGACTGAAGAATAGCCGGTCCCACATTCCCGGTAATGACTCCCAGGTTAGTATCCTGAGATGCTGATGATAATTGGATGACTTTGGTCGTCGTATTATGTTTAATAAAATGGATCTCATCATTGGTGGTTGTAACCTTCCGAAGGTTCGTAACCTTCGGAAGGTTCATTGCAATCCGCATCCGGGAACCGTTACCTGAATCCAAAAGAGTAAGGCGCTTCACGATTTTGTGTTCATTATCACTGAGAACCAGAATGTAAATACCGGCGCTTACCGGTTTACCAAAACGATCCGCGCCGCCCCAAAGAATTGTATAGGCTCCGGGAGTCGGCAAATGGATCTGATCAACAAACTGACCAAGGATATTGTAGAGCGTCAAGCTTGCCGGTTTAATGA
>JAHIOG010000546.1 GCA_018895675.1 bacterium | reverse complement strand
CTAAAGTTCATACACCAATTGATCTATCTGCCGGTCGGTGGCTTCGATCTGACGCTGTAAGAGCGTTTTTTCATGCTGACCTTGCAATGCGGAAAGACGCTTATTCAAATCCAACATCTGTTCGACAAGCACTACCATTTTATAGTGCCGGGATTCCTAATTTTTAGAAAAACATTCAATTTATTCGAAGTAAATTCAACGTAATAAAAATCAAATGACGTCTGTTTAATGTAAGAGTTAAGCAGAGCACCAAAATGATATAAAAATTAAATTAATCCCAAATACTTTCTGATATGTCTGACCAATTTATCATCAATCTCTGAGTGTCTTGGAACAGGTTGTTTCTTCCCAGTAGATGGGTTAAGATAAAGATCGTGCCTCTTTCCATGCCTTATAAGGACACATCCTTCTTTTAAAAGTTGATGGATAAACTTCTTTCTCTTCATATAGAAACTTCTTCTATCTCGTACTTTTCTGGTACACCATCCAGAGCCATTAAGAGGTATGCATCCTTAATATTTTCTTTCAATTCTTTAAAAGTTTCTCCCTGTGTCATAATTTCAGGATGTTCAAGAAGTTTACCCAACCAAAATTTATCCGACTTCCAATAGATCATAGTCATTTTAGTATTCATGATTATTCCTCCAAAATTATAATTGGTGTTACTTTGTTAATTATAATTTATAAATTTTTTATCTTATATGCCCTTCTGTAATTTTTACCTATCAACCGTCTCTTCAATCAGGCGTATCTCTTCCCCTTTTAATTCATACATCTCATACACCAATTGATCAATCTGCCGGTCAGTGGCTTCGACCTTCCTTTGGATTGGTAATTAATACCCATGATTAAAATCATGGGCTGGTGTGTTAATCCTAATCAAAAAGCTATTCCCAGCCCACGAATTCATTCGTGGGAGAGTTTAAGAATTAGTAGTTTCGGACATTTTATAAATATAGATCCAGTTAATCCGATTATCTTTTTCAAAGTTTGGTTTTTGATGTTTCATTTTTTGTCTGAATTCGTTGAAAATGATTTTCACATCTTCCGGATAGGCAGTGCATCTTGCAATCAAAGTATCATCATGGATATTATGGATTTCTCTTACCCTATTTTCCGGATTAACAAGGTCTGTGAAGCCCATAAACCATTGAGTATAATCATTTCCAAATTCTTTAACTTTTTCACTGAAGAAAGAAATGATAGTTGATGCTCTGTAAAATGATATTGCATTCATTATATAACCCCAATTAATTGCGCTATCTAATTTTCTTTGAAAATTCCCTATTATCCAATATACAAAAATATTTACTAAACATTTTTACATCGTCATAATTTCAACCTGACGCTTTTCCCTTCTCGCCTCTTCTACAATATGCTCCAGTTCCTTAGCATTCTGATCACTAATCCACTCTTCTCCACATTGTTCACAAATTTGGGCAACCACATTTCTCACAACTACAAGGCTATTTCCTAAATCCACACTATATACCGTCTTTCCTTCAACTTTTCGGCCACCACACATAGGGCAAAGATTTTTATTTTCACCTGTCTTCATGATTTTCTCCTCTTTCTATAATCAACCTCAAACACTTTCAATGATGGTTTGTAGGCTGTAATAATATATACAATACTATTAACTTTATCAAACGATGCGACAACATGGATGGGTATTTTTTCAAACAAACCTAAAAACAAAGCGCTTGGATATGGGGTATCATCAGGATACTCTTCAATGCATTCACCTTTTAGTAACACTTTAATTACTGTGTTCTGTTTTATATTTCATTCAGCTAGTCGCTGAAGAATATGCTTTCTCCATTCAATACGGTTATTATGTATTGCTGAACGAAATTTTTCAATATTGATATATTCCATATTCATACTTCCATCCTACAACCTTTACCTATCCACCGTTTCTTCCACAATACTGATCTCTTCATCCGTCAACTCATAAAGTTCATACACCAATTGATCTATCTGCCGGTCGGTGGTTTCGATCTGACGCTGTAAGAGCGTTTTTTCATGCTGACCTTGCAATGCGGAAAGACGCTTATTCAAATCCAACATCTGTTCGACAAGCACTACCATTTTGTAATGTTGGAATTTTTCTGTGGGGTTTGAGAAGTCAATGGTGCGGATTGGATAAAGCGATAAAAATTGAGTTTTATACTCAAAATAGCCTCCTGCTTTGGGAACAGAAACCAGCCTATGATAAAAGTTCATCAATTTTGAATTTAATATCCCAAGTAGATATTTATAATCAATCGTTTGATTATCATCTAAAACCAGACTAAATGTTTTTGTGTTTCCTAAAAACCCCTCTGTGTCAAAACAAAACCGGTTCTCTGGAGAAATCTCAGCAACAATAATTTTTGACTGTTTAAATTTTTTATATGCTCTTTCACACCAGAGTTCGTACCATTTCTTATTTGATTTATCGAAATATTTCCTTCCCCTCAGATTATCCCGCTTGTCCTGCAAATATCTATATACATTAGGATATTTTTCTTTCAAGTTCCTTTCTTGAATAACTTCATTTGTTTCTCTATCGTATGGATAGATAACCCATGTATCAGAACAACGGCTGAAATATCGTCTTATGTCTTCACCCCTAAAAATCGGGTAGATAATGTCTTTTTCTAAGTTGAATTGGGATATGACATCCATATTTATGTAGAAAACTTCATCTTTTCCGGACTGTATTCCTACAAATATATATTTACACAACTCGTCCAACCTTTTTGAATTCCCGGAGGTTTCTAATTTTGCCCTTAACGCTTTGCAGTCATCTGTATTAAAATCCCATGCTTCTTCAGAAAAATTCTTTGAACTAACGGTATAGGTCTTAAAGAAAGATGTGTTTTTATTTTCTTGTAGTGTCTTCTCAACAATTGCATGTGTTAGACCTTTGGTTT
>JAHIOG010000545.1 GCA_018895675.1 bacterium | reverse complement strand
TTTCTCTCTCCCCCCTCCCCACAACACATAGCAAGCGGGTCCGCACCGTAACAAATTGAAACATTTTAATATTTATGATATACAAATACAACCCCCAAGAATATTATTGGATTCCTGGGTTGCTCTGCTGGCAAGATATCAAACATCTAATTACGGATTTACTAAGGAAGTTACATTTTATACGAGGTTTGGATCTATGGTGGGATAGTATTAAGTTATAACTAACTCAGTAAAGCTTTTCCAACATACAACCTCTTGTATTTGACAGCTGCTTATGATTATATCGAAATGTCATTCTAAATCTGTACTGAAATCCGGCATGTGCCGAGTTTACCATGTAGCAAGCAGTGAGCAACTCCCAAACACGCGGATCGCATGGTGCTTTCAAATACCGCCTCTCTGCTAATTACTATCAGGAATATTTTAATTATTAACGCTAATGGTCTAAGGAATTCTTAAAATGTTTATTAAGTCTATAAAATATTGCGACCATGAGGGGGAACCAGGGCAATGGAAACTTGACAAGTTTGAACTTGAAAAGATCAACCTACTTGTTGGGAAAAATGCATCCGGTAAAACCAGAACAATTAATATATTATTTGCTCTTTCTAACTTGGTATCAATAGACAGAAAGCTCAAATTTAAAACCGGAGACTATTTAATGGTCTTTGATGATAATGGGAAACTTGTTGAGTATATACTAAAATATGAGGGCGGTAATGTTGTTAAGGAAGTATTTAAAGTAGATTCTGTCGAAAAAATGACAAGAGGCCCAAATGGTACTGGTAAAATAAAGGCAGAAGATGCCGATATTGAGATGAAGTTCAAGGCCCCAAATGATGAAATTACTGCGGTTGTGAAAAGGGATTCAATTCAGCATCCATACCTTGACGGCTTATATGAGTGGGGGGAAAATACATTTAAATTCGATTTTGGTGGAAAAATGGGTAAAGACCACTTTTTGGCCTTATTGAAAAAGCAGGATCAAAAGGAAACAATTAGTCAAAAAGATCCAAATAAAGTAGTTGCAATATTTTATGACGGAATAAAAAGATATGAAGAAAAATTCAAACAAGAACTTATAAAGGATTTTAATAAAATTGGATATAAGATAAAAGATATAGATTTTGGGCCACCAAATAGCGCAGTTGTCCAAGGCCCCGTAGAAGTAGAAGTTCTATGCCTTAATGTAAAAGAAGAAGATTTGCATATAGCTACTGACCAAATCGAAATGTCACAGGGTATGTTCAGAGCATTATCATTATTAATTCATCTTAACTATTCGATATTAAATAACATTCAATCTTGCTTCTTAATAGACGATATAGGAGAAGGATTAGATTATGAGAGGGCATCAAACCTAATTAGGCTTGTAATTGAAAAAGCTAAATCAAACAACATTCAAATCATAATGTCTACCAATGATCGTTTCGTAATGAATAACGTACCATTAGAGTACTGGGCAATAATTAATAGAGAAGGGTCAAAAGTAAAAATTTTTAATCGAAACAATTCAAAGGAGATGTTTGAAGAGTTTAAATATACTGGATTAAACAATTTTGATCTCTTTTCAAGCGATTTTTATTTAAAAAGGTAATCATAAAAATGAAAAAAATCGCTGTATTTGTTGAGGGTCAAACAGAGCTTATTTTCGTCAGAGAGTACATTTTAAAAGTATATGATAATAGTAAAATTAGTTTTCTATGTATCAAACTTATAAGCGACGATATGAGAGAGGTTCCATATAAATATGAATCTCCAATTGCTGAATATTTCTTTTTATTAATAGATGTTTCTAATGATAGCAAAGTGCTATCTGCTATACGGGATAGAGAAAAGCATTTAATTGATAGTGGTTTTGGCAAAGTAATTGGCATACGCGATATGTATTGCCGAGAATATGATGAAAAAACTGACAAACAAATCAGCGAGCAACTAAATGAACAATTTGTGAAAGCGGCAAACCAAGAAATATCAAAAATGTATAATTACACAAAAATCAAATTTATTTTTTCAATAATGGAAATTGAAGCATGGTTTTTATCTCTTATAGGCATTTTTAACAAAATTGATCCAAATTTAACATTGGAAATTATCAAAGAACATTTAGGATATAATCTTGCTGAAATCGATCCTCAGAAGGAATTTTATAGGCCTTCTGTTGAATTCGCGAAAATATTGGGGGTCGTTGGGATTGAATACAAAAAGAAAAAAAGTAACGTTGAAGCGATTTGTAGCAAAATTGATCCTGAAGATATATTAGGTTTTAATGATGGGAAAAGCTGTGAAAGTTTCCGAAAATTTAACAATATATTCTTGGGACTTTAAAAATTTTAGAAAACAATATTCAGTAACTAAAAATTATTCGTATTGATATCTGCTATCTATACGCTAATCCAAGCGCCCCAGAAAATATTATGATATGGGTTTCATATATTCAATTCAGGGGGTCTGGCCGTGCTCACGGGCAGCATCCGAAGAATTGAGAAGAGAAAAATTTTCAGGTGTTAAGAAATGCCAGCGCCTCATTGCAGGCTGTAATATAATAATTTGCTTCTTTAGAATCTTTAAATTTTAAAAAATACGG
>JAHIOG010000544.1 GCA_018895675.1 bacterium | reverse complement strand
ATCAGTAAATTTGATAAGGAGAAGAATTGGTATTTTTTTACACATTATGAACCGGCCGAACGTCTGCACAGTAATCTGTATGCTTCCCGCGGTTACCCGGCTGATTTTATTAATGTTCTGGCATGTAACCAGACACCTGACAGCTATGGAGCTTATGAAGCCAATAGTATTCAGGATTTCTATTTTGCGGCTAAGCGTTTAAGCAAGGTTCATGAATTTGTCACTAAACAAAATGAGTCGGAAACGGGCAATGTGGAAATAGTCGCTTTACAAAAACGTATCCATTTAAAACCTGGTGAGAGAACTTCGGTTCGTTTTGTACGTGGTATTCAGGATATTCGCAAACCTGAATCTGACATGCATGTGGACGTACAGGCGGCTTTGAATGCCGATCTCCAAAAATATGTTGACGAGAATATTGCTTTATTTGAGTCGGTTCCGAGAATTAAATTTAAAACTGCAAAAGAAAAAATGGTTTACATTGGGGCTTTAAACCTGGTCAGGCAGTGCATGATGCCGCCCAGGGGCATGACGGAATATAATTACTATAATTTTTCCCGTAATCCTATTTGGGGCTGGGGACACGGTCATCAGGTTATGCATGAGTCGCTATCCATGTTATCTTATGTTTACTTAGACGCCAAATCCGCTCAGGCATCACAGCGAATATATATTGAGCAACAATATGACGATGGTCTGATCGGTTATCGCCACGGGCCGCGCGGCCCGCAGGTGTATCCGCACGACGGCAAAGCCACGACTTCGGCGCCTTTCTTTACCTGGACGAATTGGGAAATTTACAGCATTTCGAAAGACACGGTTTTTCTGAGGGATTGTTATCGGGCCGGCAGTGCCTTTGTTCATTATCTGGAGAGAGAACGCGATGTGGATGGCGACGGACTGTTTGAATGGGGGCCATACGGTATCATCGAAAATGTGCGAGACGGCTGGAATGCTGTGTTTCAGCTCTTTTCCGAAGGCGAAGATGAGGGTCGTGATATTTCCGATGAACTGGATGCCCTTGATCTAAGTTGCCAGGTCGCCAATGAGATGTATTATCTCAACTTGATGGCAAAAGAACTGGGAAATAAAAAGGGCGTGGAAGAATGGACAAAGAAATTTGATAAACTGGCAAAATTGATTAATAAATATATGTGGGATAAGCAGAATAAGTTTTATTATCATGTGGCAATGTCAGACAACTCATTTGAATTTGAAGGCGAAAGCCTGAAGCGGAAAGAGATTATCGGTTTTTTACCAATGTGGGCTCATGTGGCGACCAAAGAACAGGCTAAAGAACTGGTCAAACATTTGAAGAATCCAGATTCATTCCGGCGTAAATACGGAGTTCCCACTTTAGCGGCTGACGATCCCAATTATACGGCTTTTGTGGATGGTTGTTGCCGCTGGAACGGGCCGATCTGGTTGCTCTGGGATTACATGGTTTTTGACGGTTTGAAAAATTATGGCTATCATAAGGAAGCAAAACAGTTGGCGGATAAAATGATGCTGGCGGTCAGCACGCAGTTGGAAAAGAATCATCGTTTCTGGGAATCCTATAGCCCGGATTACCCGATGCAGGAAAGCCCTTCCAACTATATCTGGGATTCGATTATGGCAAAATTACTGATTGAGGTGTATCAGAACTAATACAGCTGTCAATCTTAAATTGATAAGGAATATAAAGATGTTAAAAAAAATACTTGGGATAATGATTTTTGCTCTACAAATATCTTTGATGCCGATTTATGCACAACAAGGTTTTAATGGTGATTTTGAGACTGGCGACTTTAGCGGATGGACGATTACAGGTCCACATACATCTTATATTCACAGATATAAGTATGGTAGTCAGTGTGCTGTTATTCATATTTATGGTAGTAATGCTTCCGGGCAATCGACTCCTAATAATCAATGGCAGATGGTTGGATTGCCGATAACCCTGCCGGAAACCGCCGAATTTATGAACTTTTATATGGAAGTGACTGGTAATGCACACCACAATGGCGGATATGTCTGGATCGTGGATGCCGATTCTGCCAACAAATATACCCTGCTCTATCATTCGGGCGACGGCGGTGGAAGCGGGCAGGATTATCCCTGGGCATTTCACGAAGCTGATATCAAGGCATGGGCAGGTCGTCAGGTAACTATCTATTTCGCAGGACATAACAGTAATGGAGAGAGTGATCATGCGGTTGATATTTACTTTGATAATATCAGGTTTTCTCCAACAGATACAGATACTATCCCGCCGGTTGTCACTTTAGATGAGCCGAACGGTGCTGAAATATGGATGCAAGGGGAGACGCAGGAAATTAGCTGGACGGCCAACGATGAATCCTATATCAGGACCGATAGCGTGTTCTATTCTATTGATAATGGTGTCACTTGGATTTTTATCGCAAGTCATTCCGGGAATTGTCAAAATTTTTCATGGCAAGTACCGAATACTCCATCCGATCAGTGCCTGGTAAAAGTCTCTGTCCATGATAGCGGAAATAACAATGCTATCGACATATCCGATTCAGTATTTACTATTTTATCCGACGATTCTCCACCAACAGTTCAAATAATCAAACCGAATGGCGGAGAAAATTGGAGCACTTCAGTTTGGCACACGATTACGTGGGTGGCAGACGATAATATTGGCGTATCGGGCGACAGCATCTATTATTCTGTAAATAATGGAGCCGACTGGATATGGATTGCGGATCATACGGGGAATTCGCATAGTTACTCTTTTGGAATTCCCGATGCACCGTCAGATCAATGTCTCGTTAAAGTAAAAATATTCGATATCAATGACAATTGGAAAGAAGATATATCCGATAATGTTTTTAGTGTATATGAACAGGACACACCGGAGATGACTTATGCAGTTGTGGTCAAACAATCTACTTATGATAAACCGGACTGGAAGGCTGTGGCAGATGCTACTCAGTTACGATATGCGGGAAGAATTTTTATATGGAACAATAGCTTAGATGAAATTCAAAACGAGCTGGCTCAATACCATCCGTCTCATGTTGGTTTTATCTGCGAACTTTCGACGGCGTCTCCTGATTTTGTCGAGAACAAAGTCTGGCCGTTTATTCGATCCATAGACGATGATGTTTACTCCGATGCTATCTGGGGAATTATTACCGGAAATAATTCTGAAGATGCGTTAAGACTTGTGGCCGGTCCGAGAGGTATGGAAATCAAAACCGTTCTTGGCGGGACAGCCGGCTGCGACCTGGATTATTACACGCAAGGGATCGGAACGAGTGAATCCACTTCCGGTTTATATTATTTAAAGTATCCGGATTCACTTGGCATAATAACGAAAACAGACGGGCCGACGGATAGAACCGAATGGCTGGTTACCATGATCAACGAGGGAATAGATTATTTTAAATATGATCAGGTGGATATTTTCTATACAAGCGGTCATGGAAATCTCAATAGCTGGCAAATGCATTATCCCACCGTTGAACCGGAAGGATTTTTTCGCTCAAGTAATGGAAAGGTTTATGGGGATCCGCATAGTGGCGATAATATTTATATAAATTCCGATTACCCGAAGATATATTTCGGACTGGGCAATTGTTATATCGGTAAAATTGAAAATGCAGATTGTATGGCGCCGTCATGGATTCATTCCGGCGGAGCCTATCAATATACAGGATACGTGATTGCCGAAGGGCCAGATTCTTATCAACACGGCGGGACTAAAGCATATTTTTATAGAGTGGCAAGAAACTATACATGGGCGGAAGCATATTTTTTAGCAAATATTGCACTCCGGTTCGATATATTAAACGGTACTCCGGGAACAAATCCGGATGATCTGAACGGTTCGGCTTTATACGGAGATCCCGGAATGCAAGTAAAAATGTCCAATGAGGGTGTTTTCAGACAACCGCTTTTTAGAAGCGAACTTACTGTTGCTGAGGGCGATGAAAAAGATACCGTGACTTTCAGGATTACGATGAACAGAGAAGGTCAACCCGGTTATACCGGCAAATGGGGCGAGCGTCATCCGGCGGTAATTTTGCCGTTTAGAGTGGAAGGCATTGAAATTATTAGCACTGACGCTATTAAAGCCGTAGTTGAGGATAATTTTGCGCTTATGTATATCTGGTACCAGGATCAACCATCTTTGGCGGCAGGCGAAACAAGAGAAGTAAAATTTACTTGTGAACATAATAATTCAACAGCTATTGAGCCCCAAACACATTCGGGCACAAAAATTGCGAAAATCAACCTTTATCAGAATTATCCGAATCCGTTCAATCCGGTAACGAACATCATCTATTACTTGCCCGAATCCAGTCAGGTTTCGGTAAAAATTTATAATCTCAAAGGCCATCTGGTGAAAACACTTGTGGATGAGCTTATTCAGGAATCAGGTTATCATTCTGTTGTCTGGGATGTCTCTAAAAGTGGGATAAGCTCCGGTGTTTATTTCTATCGCCTTACATCCGGCTCCTTCAGCGGGACTAAAAAATGTTTTTTAGTGAAATAGTATAATAGATAAAAAATCAAAGGAAAAGTTTACATGAGAGTACTGATATTATTTATATTGTTTGCAATGATGGAATTTGTAACTGCAGGGCAGCCAGGGCACGCTGTTGGCAAATACGACTATCCGCTTGTGCCAATGCCGTTCAACAAGGTCAAACTTGAGGACGAGTTTTGGCTACCACGGCTGAAGACTCAAGCGAAAGTTACTGTGCCTTTTGCATTGGACAAGACCAAACCGGCGGTCGAAAACCTTCGTCGCTGTGCTAACTTCCTGCATGACCGCGGCGGGCAGAAACCCTCTGTGCACCGTTTTCTTTCTTCCGATTTGTATAAGGTAATGGAAGGTGCTGCCTATTTATTAATGATTGATCGTGATCAGAATATAGAGAAAAGAATGGATGAGATCATCGACATTATTGGCGATGCACAGAAAGATGACGGTTATCTCTACGTATCGCATATCTGCGGCATCCCGAATCATAGCGAAATGGGAAAGACGCCATACTCATGGGTCGTTCACAGTCATGAACTGTACACCATGGGTCATATGTATGAGGGTGCCATAGCCTATTACCGTGCCACTGGCAAGGATAAATGGCTCAAGATAGCCGAGAAAAGTGCCCAACATTTGCAGAAAGTGTTTTTTGAAGGTGATCCGAACTACAACGGTGGCAAGCCGATCCGGCAGGCACCCGGTCATCAGGAAATTGAACTGGCTCTGTGTAAACTATACAGAACTACAGAAAACAGACTTTACCTGGATCTGGCCAAAAATTTTCTCGATGTACGTGGCGTTACGTATGTGCCGAAAGGTGAAGGTGTTATGTCACCTGAATACGCACAACAACATAAGCCGGTCGTGGAACAGGAAAAGGCAGTCGGGCATGCTGTCCGTGCTGCTTACATGTACGCTGGCATGGCCGACGTAAGTGCATTGACCGGCGACATCTCTTATGCAAAAGCGCTTGATAAGATATGGCACAACATAGTTGACGCCAAAATGCACATCACCGGCGGACTGGGTGCTGTGCATGGCATCGAAGGATTCGGACCTGACTACGTTTTACCGAATAAAAACGCTTATAACGAGACATGCGCTGCCATCGCGAATGTGTTCTTCAATTTTCGCATGTTCCTTTTGCACAAGGATGCTAAATACATGGATGTGGCGGAAGTGTCGCTGCTGAATAATTCACTGGCCGGTGTCAATATGGAAGGAAACAAGTTCTTCTACGTCAATCCGCTTGAGGCTGATGGTAAAAAACATTTCAACCACGGCAAGAAGGGGCGCTCTCCATGGTTCGATTGTGCCTGTTGTCCTTCCAACATCGCCCGTTTGATGCCGCAAGTATCCGGCTATATGTACGCACATACAGATAACGAAATATACGTCACTCTTTATAGCAGTAATTCTACGGAGATTCAGCTGAAAGGCTGTAAAGTCGGCGTCAAGCAGATCTCGTACTATCCTTTTGACGGGAAGGTCTTACTAACAATCATACCGGAGAAGAAAAAGAAATTTACCTTGAAACTGCGTATTCCAACCTGGGCGCAGGAGAAGTTTGTACCGGGTGAACTCTATAGCTATGTCAGGAATATCCCTGCGAACTGGACGATAAAAGTCAACGGCAGACCGGTAAAGGCAACGCTGAATAAGGGTTTTGCTTCAGTTGAGCGCAGGTGGAAGGTCGGCGATAAAGTAGAACTCAATATTCCAATGCCTGTCCGGTTTAACACCTGTATCGATAAGGTCAAAGCAAACTTGGGTCGCGTTGCGGTTACATGTGGGCCTTTGGTCTATTGTGCCGAAGAGGTGGACAACGACAGACCGGTTCAGCGTTTCTTTATTAAGGATGTACCCGAAATTTCGTCGGTCAAGCAGGAGCCAATCGAAGAAGGTGTGCTAAATGGGGTTGTGAGAATCGAATTCTCTGCAGGAATAAATATTGATGAAGATATTCAGGAAAGCAATGTAAAACTCGTTCCGTATTACGCATGGAACAACCGTGGAGAAAAGTCGATGATCGTCTGGTTTCCTCGTAATGCAGATATGGTTCATGTCAGCGATGGTTCTGTCAAAGAAGGCAAGTACGCCAGTGTAAAAACTTCTCATACGTTCTACGATGATACTGAGACCGCTATCTCCGATGGCAAACAGCCTAAGTCATCATTTGACACAAGTATTCCCCGCTGGACCAGTTGGCCGGAGAAAGGCAAGAAGCAGTGGGTGGAAATCCTGATTAGCGAGCCAAAAGAGATCAGGAGTATCGGAGTTTACTGGTACGATGACAATGACGGAGTGCAAACCCCCGGCAATTGGTCATTACAGTATCGTAAAGATGGCAAGTGGAAGCCGTTTGAGAAGTATGTCACCGACTCTTACAGCACATTCAAAAACAAATACAATGTTGTGCATCCGGCTGCAAAATTGGTTAGTGACGCAATCCGGATCAACATGAATCCGAAGCCGAACGCATGTGTCGGAATTTTGGATGTTGATATTGAGTATGAAACAGCAGAAAAGCATTAGTAGCAGATAGTGATATTGTCAACTGGCGGACTATTTATTTAACTCAAGTTTCGTGCTTGTTGGAATAAGAAAACTCCCCGAAGACTCAGTATCCCAATGGATATCTGGACGAAGATATCAGTACTTGTTTATCATAAATACCAAAAAAGGAGAAAATAATGAATTTATTACACAGTAAAAACACAAGAGTTGTTTTATTCGGATTATTGACAGCGGTGATGCTGATATTCGTAGTTAACTGTAGTAGCTATGAAAAGAGTAAGAAAGAACAGGCTCTATTGGAATTGCCATACACTTTACTTCCGATAGGTGATATTCAGCCCGAAGGTTGGATATTGCATACTTTAGAAGCAATGCGCGACGGCATGACGGGTCATTTGGACGAACTATGGGAAGACGTTGGACCGAATTGTGGTTGGATAGGCGGAACTGGTCCCGCCTGGGAACGTCCTGTTTATTGGTTAGATGGATTAGTACCATTGGCATACATTCTGAACGATCAGAAATTAATCGATAAAGGTCAGAAATATATTGAATGGATATTAAACAGTCAGAGAGAAGACGGTTTTTTCGGCCAGGTTGAGGATACAACTCGTAAATTTGGGGAAAATGAACGCTATCTTGCTTATGTGGAAAAGATGAAAGAGGACTGGTGGCCCCGAATGGTGGCATTAAAAGTATTGCAAAGCTATTATGATGCAACTGCCGATCAGCGTGTGATCGATTTCATGCTGAAATATTTCAAATATCAGAAGGCGAATATTGAAGAAACGCAACTTGATCATTGGTCGCATTGGTCAAAAACACGCGGCGGTGAGAATCTTGCAAGCATCTATTGGTTGTATCGAATGACCGATGAAAAATGGTTGCTTGAACTCGGGGAAGTAATTTTCAGCCAAACGAGGGATTGGACGGAACGACTCGAAAGTTCTTATCCGGAAGATTGGCACGTTGTAAATACAGGGATGGGGATTAAACAGCCGGCAATCTGGTATCAATCTTCGCATGATAAGCGCTATATAGATGCGGTAAAACATGGTATTGAAGCCTTGAAAAAACATCATGGTCAGCCAAGTGGTATGTTTTCTGGAGATGAATTACTGCATGGTACAAATCCAACTCATGGAACCGAATTGTGTGCCGTTATCGAATATATGTTCAGTCTTGAATCCGTGTTACAAATAACCGGCGATGTCTATTATGCAGATATTCTGGAAAGAGTAACATACAACGCCCTGCCAACACAGATCACGGATAATTTTAACGCACGCCAGTATTACCAAACACCAAACCAGATCGAGATCAGCAATAAATGGCACAATTATACAACCCAGCATGAAGGATATGTCGAGAATAATTTCGGTTTTGAAACGGGATATGGCTGTTGTACTGCTAACCTGCATCAGGGCTGGCCTAAGTTTGTCCGCAATCTCTGGTATAAAACCGATGACGGCGGTGTAGCCGCTTTGATCTATTCTTCTTCAAAACTCCAAACCAAACTTGATAACGGTACAGT
>JAHIOG010000675.1 GCA_018895675.1 bacterium | reverse complement strand
TCCAACTTCCAACCTCTAACTTCCAACATCCAACTACACGATCTTAGCCTTCATCTCTTCGTGCAACTGCGAGATGATGACCTTGCGTACCAAGAGACCTTCTTGCTGTGGGAACTTCACCCCTGCTTCCATAGCGGCCTCGACATCGGAGAGTTCTCCCTCGATCAGCACGAACGACTTGCCCCCCAGGCCGTTGGCCAGGCGCAGCTCCAGGAGCGAGACGTCGGCGGCTTTGGCAGCAGCGTCGGCGGCGACGATGCAGGTGGCCACGGTGATGGTCTCTATAATGCCCAGGGCCTCGCCTTTGCCCGGCGGGGTAGCGGTAGCCAAGGCAGGGAAGATGGAGCGGTGCACGTTGGGCAAGAAAAGCTGATCCACGACAGCGTCTGCCCCGGTCTTGATACCTTCCTGCAGCGACTCGTACACGGGGTCGGTGAGCCCGCCTATGAGCACGATGTACTTGCCGGGGCACACAGGGCGGGCCTCCAGCAACTCCACGGGGGCCTTCTTCATCATCGCATCGCCAGCCTCGATGCCAGCCGCGATGCTATTGGTTTCAACCAGACCGATTGCGGGTTCCATCGCCATGGTAATCCTCCATCGCTTCGATAGGTCTAAAGATCAAGCCACGATCACGATATGTTCACCCGTCACTGCCTCTACCCGACCCGAGATCGAGGCGTGAACATTGGCCCCCAGCTTGCCTTCGGGAATCTGGGCGATGAGGTCGCCGCGCTGCACCCTGTCGCCGATTTTGACCACCAGTTGAGACGGCTCGCCGATGTGCTGCTTGAGCGGGATGGTGACACGCTGGGGCTGATACTCCCGCTCGTCCAGAGGACAGGCGCATTCCTGGTACTCGCTCAGCCCCAGCCGGGCGACGAGGCGTTCCATGGGCACGCGGCGGTACTCGCGCATGGGATGGGGAGTCAAAGCGGAACGCTTGTGAATCACATTCTCCCAACCCTGAGCCGCCAGTTGGTGCTTGATCTCCTTGTAATAGGCCATGGGCGAAAGCTCCAGCGGACAGGCGTAAGCCTCGCACAGCCTACATTCACAGCACAGCACGGCTGCCGTTACGATGGCCGTGGGCTCGGTCAGGCCATAGTTGATAGAACGCATCACCTTGTGTGGTTCCAGGTCGTGTCCCAGAAGGTAGCGGGGGCAGAGGTCGGTGCAATCGCGGCACTGGTCACAGGTGGAGCGCCCCCGCTTGACCCACGACCCAAGCGGGCGACCGAGGTAGCGAACTACAGCGTTGTTCTTGGGCAACACGATCAGGCCGGTGGTGGTCTTGGTGATAGGCTCAGAGAGGCTCTGTGCCAACCAGCCCATCATCGGCCCGCCGACCACCACGGCGTAATCCTCTTCGGTCCTGGCTGTCCAGCGGGGGAGCTTGATCCCGCCAGCCCAGGCCACCGCCTCGCCGATGGGAGTGCCAATGGGCAGGTTCAAGGTCTTGGGCTCGTTGACCGCGCCAGTGACCGTCAGCAGTCGGTGGGTGACAGGAATTCCTTTCTGCGCCCTGGCGATGTTGAACAGCGTGCCCACGTTTTGGACGATGCAGCCCACGTGAAGAGGGAGTCCCGTCTCCGGCACTAGCCGCCCCGTGACCTCGTAGACCAGGACGAACTCGTCGCCAGCGGGGTAGTGGCTTTCCATCAGGTGCAGGGAGATGTTCTCACTCTGGAGGTTGGAGGTTGGAGGTTGGAGGTTGGACTGCAAGGCCGCCACTGCGCTGGTGTACTCTCGCTTCAAGGCTATGATGCCCCTATCAGCACCGCTGGCCTGCATCACCAGCCGCACCCCCTCCACGATCTCCGCAGCGCGGTTAGCCATCAGTTGCTGATCGCTGCGCAATAGAGGGTCGCACTCCGCACCGTTGGCGATGACCGTGTCTACCTGGGCCGCTATCTTGACGTGGGTCGGAAAGCCGGCCCCGCCAGCGCCGACGACGCCGGCGTCTTTCACTTTTTGAACGATTTGCTCAGTCATCCTAGTACTCACACTTTTGATCACCGAAGGTCTCCCGACCGAGGTGGCGAAAGGATTTGATCAGGAGACCTTCGTCCATCAGGAGAGTATTCCATCATTGTTATTCGCCTGTGGGCTCCCCCGAACAAGACTTCGGCGAGCTCAGTCGAGCCGTTCGGGACTCCGGCGCTTCGACCACCCGACCACCTGACCACCTGACCACCCGACCAACTTCCTCACACGATTCTGAACGAATCCACCAGCGTGCATCTCCTCACCCGCGAGAAGTCCTTGGCGCTGGTCACTCCCTCGCCAGTGGGGCTGGCGATGGAGAAGGAGCTGTAGCCCTCACCACCGAAGCCCAGCCCGGCAACCGAGGGGGCGTTCTTGATGAAGATGCTGGTGTTTATCTCGCGCGCCATGCGGCTCAAGTGATCCAGGTGCTTGGAGTGCATCACCGCGGTGTGGCCCATGCCCTGCTCGACTTCTTTTGCCAGATCAATGGCCTCGTCGGCCGAAGCCGCCCGCACCATAGGAATGATGGGCATGAGCTGCTCTGTCCAAACGAGTTGATGCGAACGATCCACCTCGGCGATGGCCAGGCGCACTTGATCGTCCACCCTCATCCCGATTTCTTTCAGGATAACGCTCGGGTTCTTGCCCACGAAGGCCTTGTTGATGATGCCATGCTTGCCGGGTCCGTGATCTTCCTGCAAAATCACCTTCATCAGCCTGTTCAACTGCCCCAGGCTAAGCTCGACCACGCCGCGCGC
>JAHIOG010000543.1 GCA_018895675.1 bacterium | reverse complement strand
TTTTGGACAAAAGACCTATACCATAAAAATGGCTACGGTGGCGCCTGAAGGTTCAAGTTGGATGAAAGAAATGCGCATTTTTCAAAAAGAGATCAACAAACTCACCAACGGGCAAATTTCCTTTAAAGTTTATGCCAATGCCGTCCAGGGCGGTGAAAAAGACGTCCTCAGAAAAATGAAACTCGGTCAATTGGATAGCGGGACCTTTACAGGAGTTGGACTTGGTAACATCGTTCCTGAAGTTCGGATTTTGGATCTGCCTTTTCTCTTCAGAAACAGTGCAGAAGTTGATTACGTCTATTCGAATCTCTTTGATGAATTCCAGAAGCGCTTTATTGAAAAAGGCTTTTTTCTGGTAGGCTGGGCGGAAGTTGGATTTATCTATCTATACACTAACACACCGGTGAGCTGCATCGCCGATTTTAAAGATGTTAAAATGTGGTTATGGAAGGGTGATCCATTAGCCAAAGCTGCCTTTGATGCAATGAATATTTCATCAATACCCTTGGATATAACCGATGTTCATACTTCCCTTCAAACCGGTTTGATCGACGGCGTATATATTTCTCCTTATGGTGTATTAGTTTTACAGTGGTTTACTAAAACCAGCTACATTCTTGATTATCCTTTGACGAATTCCGTCGGTGCGGTATTAATGACTACGAGGAAGCTTAATTCTATTCCTGAAGACATTCGTCGTATATTGATTGAAAAGACCAAAGAAAATATGCGGGATATTGTTATAGCAAGCCGAAAAGAGAACCTTGAATCCTTAAAAGTTCTCCAGGAAGCCGGGTTGGAATTGGTGCCCGTTAAAGATCAGGCAGCTTTAGAAGAAATCAATAATACGGGTAAAATTGTGCGTGAAAAATTAGTTGGAAAACTCTATTCACAAGAACTATTGGATAAAGTTTTGGCGCTGTTGGAAGAATACCGATCAAATCATGGTTCATAAACTTCGCATAATAATTGAAAAATTCGCCGGTGGCTTAGCCGTATTTTTAATGCTGGCGCTGGTTATTTTGTCTTTTACACAGGTAATCCTGCGGAACTTCTTCTCTATCGGTTTTAGTGCTGTGGAAGAATTGATGCGAAACGGCGTTCTCTGGATTGCATTTGTTGGCGCAACGCTTACGACATTGCGGGGAAAACATATTTCAATCGATATCTTACCCCGCATATTAAAAAATAAAAATAAGCGCATTCTTGAATGGTTTCTCACAATCATCGCTTCAATTATCTGCCTGATTATGATGTGGTACGGTATCCAATTTATTATGCTTGAAATTGAAATGGATTCGGTCATTGCCGGATTTTGCCCCGCATGGATTATTGAAATTATTATTCCCTTTGGTTTTTTATTGCTCGCTTTGTCATTTCCACTTCGACTGCTGGACACTAAACATGATGGAGCGGACTGATGGCGTTGGTAATCGCAGGCTTAGCTATTTTATTGATATTACTTGGGCTCCCCCTCTTTGTAGCTATAAGCATAACCGCGGTTATGCAATTTTCAAACCTCGATATTGATCCTACTGTTGTTATTGTTGAATTATACAGAGTTGCATCTGCTCCAACGCTTCTTGCAATTCCCCTATTTACCCTGGCTGGATATGTTTTAGCTGAGAGCAAAGCTCCAAAACGGTTACTAAACCTGGCTGATGCACTGTTAGGCTGGTTGCCGGGAGGTATTGCCATTGTATCATTTTCAACCTGTGCTCTATTTACCTGTTTTACGGGAGCCTCAGGAATTACGATCATAGCGCTCGGTGGGTTGATTTATCCCATTTTAAGAAAAAATAACTATAGCGAGAAGTTTTCTCACGGCTTGATTACATCATCGGGAAGTTTGGGACTTCTATTTCCACCCAGTTTGCCTTTAATTCTTTATGGCATTGTTGCGTCAGTGTCTATAGATAAATTATTTATAGCGGGAATATTGCCCGGGATATTAATAATCGTTCTATTATCAATTTATTCTATCCAACAGGATATCTCCCATGTTGCGCAAAGGACAAAATTCTCACTCAAACGATTGATAGCGGCGATCAACGAATCAAAATGGGAATTACCAATTCCAATTGTGGTCATAGGTGGAATTTACGGCGGATTCATTACCGCGGTCGAAGCATCATCAATCACCGCCTTTTATGTTTTAATAGCAGAGTCCGTTATCAATAAAGATATCAATCTTCGAAAAGACCTGATTCCCATTGTGCGTGATAGTGTCCAGCTGGTTGGAGGAATCCTGATTATTCTCTGTTGTTCAATGGGACTCACCGCATACTTCATTGATGCGCAGATCCCCCAAACAGCTCTGATCTGGATCAAAGGCATCGTCAGTTCCAAAATTGCTTTTTTGCTTTTATTAAACATATTTTTGCTGATTACCGGGGCTGTTCTGGATATTTTCTCGGCAATTATTATCGTGGTCCCACTAATTGTACCGATTGCAACAAGTTATGGAATTAACCCCATTCATCTTGGGATTATTTTTCTGACAAACCTTGAAATCGGTTATATTACTCCGCCAATCGGCTTGAATTTGTTCATTTCCAGTTTCAGGTTCAAGAAGCCCATTTTATATTTTTACAAGGTAAGTCTGCCCTTTTTAGCGATTATGCTGATTGCCCTTTTGATTATCACATACATTCCATCCATCAGCCTGTTTTTGGTGAATTTGTTTAAATAGAGTCTGTCCGTAAACTATGAAACCTTGAGTTAAGTTTGCTTTAGCTGACTTGACTTAAGTTTTCTAACTCATTGAAATAAGTCAACTTAACTCATCCGACAACTGCCGGATAAGTCAAGTTTTCATACCAGCCTGACTTATGTGCTACGGAACGATATTGCTCAGCCGAGTAGTATTGGACTGGAGCATTGAGCCGAGTAGTAAAACAATCACTCTTGATTGTTAATTCCTGTTTGTGGAGCGTTGGAGTACTGGAGTTTTGGAACATTGAGATAAGTGGTATAATGCTCAGTAGCATAAAGGCGAGGGAAAACCACTTGTGTCTCCGCTCCCGCGGAGACACAGGAAGCAAGCGAGCCAAATCCGTCGGATGCCGGACAAGTGAATCCCGGAGCTAATCCTATATGGGAAAATAAAACCTTCAGAAGGTTCAATAGTAAAATTTACAGACTGGTCAGGATGCTTGATCTAACCTTCTGAAGGTTGGGTTTATTCTCGTTCCCGGGGTTTTTGCTCCGGAACGGTCATAAACCCATTTTCAGGGAGCGAAGCGAGCCAAATGGGTTTAGGCGCCACCGCAGCTAAAGCACATCGTCATAAAAACTTCATAATCCGCGAAACCCGTTTGATTCCACTTCGTTTCATTGAAAACGGGTTTGCGTTATTGGTTTTTGAGGTAAACAATATCCCCCGGGATAAATCCCGGGACTAATCCTATATGGGAAGATAAAACCTTCAGAAGGTTTAATAACAAGATTTACAGACTGGTAAGGATGCTTGATCTAACCTTCTGAAGGTTGGGTTTATTCTCGTTCCGGGGCTTCTGCTGCGGAACGGCACTGAGCCAGGTTGAAGAGTGCAACCATGATTAAATCGCTCACAAACAGGCCCCGGTTAAATATGCTTCGTCCTGATACGGTCATCCTTTCCTACAGGATAAACATTTAACGGGTTAAAAGTGTTTGTGTTACACCTATGGGGACACTTAAGAAAAGCCTGTATGAGAGAGCTCATACCGGAACAACTAAAATATTAATCTCAGTTGTAAAGTGAATAAGGTATTTATTATAACATATTAATATTTTACAAAAGCGGTTAAAACTAAAAAACATTCAAAAAAAGCTAAACAACAATGATGATTACAGCTTTGTCTTAGGGTTTGCCAGGTACAAAAATGAGAATATCCTTCTGCCCCTGTCATTGATAGTGTTCCCCTGAGATGAGCCATTCAAAATAGCTGGATCAGATCCCGCCCAATCATTTAGGTCATTAATAGCCTGCAATATCTCTATCCTAAACGTATATTTAGTTGGCCAAGGAGGATATTGTGCAGAACCATTGGTTATTTCATGAGTTTCATGATTATAACCAGTACAATTACTGCCAGGGGAAGGGAATGAACTATCAACAGCTATTCCTAAACCTGGCACATTTGGTGTTTCTGTTCCTTCCTGGTACTGCAGGTTCAGGTTTACATGCGGTATTGTTTGCAGCTCTGCAATTAGCTCATAAGTCCATGCTCTACGCGAGCTGTCAGATGGCAGGTAGTTGGCGTTCCACCATGCAGGGGCGTTTAGGTCGTTGTTGCCAAACCTCCTTGTGCCAATGTTTATCCCGTCTAATTTTGAAGCGTATTCTAAGGCCCAAATCAACGGGAAGTCATTCATAAGCTTGTACACCAACACTGTGTCTTGAGCTGTGTTGAACATTACAGGGCTCTGATGATCGTCGCGTGCTCTCTGCTCAAGCAGGCCTAACTCTCCAGGTCTTTTCAGGAAAGTATACTTGATATTTGGCACATCAACTGACTCTGTGTGCAACCCGTTTACATCATACACTCCCTGCAGCAAGTCCAGGGTTATTATCCCGTTATCGCTTGTCTTCACGCTGTCCTCTGCCCAGACATACCCTGAGGTGTCTGGGAGCATCTTCCTGTATGTCAAGGTGCTTGTGCCGCTTGTCAGCACAGTGTCACCATACACTGCTTTGAACATGAAACACACGCTTCTCATAGGCGGGGGAGGCGGGGGAGTCACTTCTATCTCGAACTCGTTGCTTTGGGCAGGGGTTGGTCCTAAATCGTATGCTTCTAGTATTAGTCCTGTTATTGTTCCATTCCAGCCTTGGGTTGGCACTACTGTTATCATGCTGTCTTCGATTGTTTGGGAGGCATTTACAACGTTTCGTATCATGAAGTATAATGTGTCGTTGTCCACATCTGTGAAGAATGAGTTGGCTGGTATCCTGACTAATGAATCCTCTGGTATCGTGTAGTTTGGCACATTGCCTGTGAACACTGGCGCATCGTTCACTGGCATAATCGTCAGGTTAAACGGTCTCAGATATACCCGTTGATCATGATCCATATCCTTTACCCAAATAACGATACTGTCAATAGCACCGTTATAATCGGGTTCCGGAATAATCCAGACATCATTTAATTCATAGTGGAATGTCGCATTTGAAAGGGTATCAATGCCGTACCTGATGATATCAAAGGGTTTGCTGTCCATAACATACTGCAGCATATCCAGCTTTAAGGTAATGCCTCAGTTATAGGTGTATAGATATTTTTTCTATTAATATTATGAGAATTTAGAAAAAAAGCTGGTTTCTATCATTTATTATTCGTAACTATTCAGGTTCAAACACTGAAATAGTCTAATTTGTAAAAATTTTCATTACGTTCTTTGAAAATATCACTTTTTATTAAGAAGTACTTGCATTCCAATTCCTGATTTTGTATATTTAAAATATGGAATTGAATATTAAATATCAAGGGA
>JAHIOG010000542.1 GCA_018895675.1 bacterium | reverse complement strand
TTTTTCATTTTTTTGGCTCTGCCTGTTCCTTTGGGGGCTTCTCCAGGTTAGGGAATCATGATGGCAAAGAAGAAAATCAGTAAAAACAGGAAAAAAAATGTGATAATGTCCACCCTTTTTCTTTTAATAATCGGGCTTATGGTCTTCTATGTCTGGATTTTCAACTATACTAATCAATTATGTGAGAAAATAGACGTTTTAAAGCGGGAAGAAGCAAATCTTATCACTCAAAACCGGATCATATTAGTTGAATTAGATGGCTTATCCCGTGCCGATCGTATAAAACAAATCGCATCAAGCGAAATGAATATGTGGACTCCACAGCCGGAAACCCTAGCTATTATCATGGAAGTAACAACCGTCAGATAGGATTATGACTAATTATTTTCATAAGATCAGAAAACGAACCCGGATTATTTCCATTTTTCTACTGCTTTTTTGGGGAGCGTTGATCGGACGTTTGTTTACAATTCAAGTTATCAATTCAACAGGGTACCAGGAAAGCTGTAAGAACCAGGCTGATTATCGCAGGATAATTCATCCTATTAGAGGTACGATTAACGACAGGAACCAAAAAGCCCTTACTATGGACATTGTTCAGTACAATATCGCGATTCACCCCTATTTAATAAAGAATAAAGAAAAAATTGCCGGTGAGTTAAGCGCTTTAATAAAGCCAAAGTATGCAGCATATCTTAAAACCTTACAATCTGACAGAACTTTTGTCTGGCTGGAAAGAGATATCTTACATAGCGAAATTCAGCCTTTCCTGGAAAAATACCAGTATCATTCCGGATTTGCTATTGAACAAAAAGTCCATCGGAGTTATCCATTTGGAGAAATCGCGGGACAACTAATCGGGTTAACTGATATCGATAATCACGGTATCGTAGGGCTTGAAAAGGAACTGGAGCCCTTTGTATGTGGCACTCCAGGATGGCGGGTGGCAATGAAAGATGGCTGGGGTCGATTAAATAATCGCCCTGATCTGCCTTATAAGGAAACTATTAACGGCAATGATATCACCTTAACAATAGACCATGAATATCAGATTATATTGCATGAAGAATTATTAAATGCCTTTGAACAACATAATGCTGATAAAACCATGGGGATTATTATTAATCCAAATAACGGTGAAATACTTGCCATGTCGACTATTCCCGGATTTGATCCAAATATGCCAAATAACTATCCGGTTTCAGCTCAGATAAATAGCGTGGTCACTGATATTTTTGAACCGGGTTCAACTTTCAAGATCGTAACCGCCACCGCAGCCTTTGAAGGAGATAAAGTCCAACCGGGAGATAGTATCTATTGTGAAGATGGTCATATTAAGATCGGAAAGAATATTATCCACGACCATATAAAATACAGCACTCTATCCTTTTCAGAAGTTATTAAGAAAAGCAGCAATGTTGGAACGATTAAAGTTGCCCAGAAGATTGGAAAAGATCAGGTGTTCAATTATGCCCGGCGGTACGGTTTTGGAGCGAAAACCGACATTCAATTTCCAGGTGAACATGAAGGCATTATTCATCCGTTGAAAAAATGGAATGACCTGATGCTTGCCCAGGTGACAATTGGTCACGGTGTTTGTTGTACAGCGTTGCAATTGGCAAATGCTTATGCCGCTATCGCAAACGGCGGTTATTTATTAAAGCCGCAGTTAGTTAAAAAAATCGAAACAAAAGATGGAATTTTATTGTACGAGGGCAAACCCCAATATATCCGCCGTGTTGCATCTGCTGAAACTATGATTTTGATGAGAGATCTGCTACGGCTGACTGTCAAGAGTGGAACCGGTTTGAATGCAGATATCAATGGCATGGCAATCGCCGGAAAAACCGGCACAGCTCAAAAAGTAACTGAAAAAGGCTATAGTCAAACTGATTATGTTGCAACGTTTGTTGGATTTTTCCCCGTTAACGATCCCAAATTGCTTTGTGTCATCGTCGTTGATAACCCAAAGGGTTTAAATCATACCGGTGGAAGTGTTTCCGCTCCGGTAGTCAAAGAAATATTTAAACGTATTGTTAATCTCTCAGATGACCTGTTTTTCCAGGAGGACCAACTCCAAACGCCCCAATTGAAGCTGGTTAACTCTTCTCTTCAAGCTAAGTTAAGTTTTGTTCAAACCGCTGCTGCCGCGCCACGAGAATCCCGTGTTCGCCTTTCGACGTATCAATACACACAGCGCATGCCTGATCTGCGCGGCAAACCACTCCGGCAGGCTGTCGCTATCCTACAGACTATGAACGTTGATGTCAACATTCAGGGAACCGGAGTCGTAACGTCTCAATATCCTCAAGTAAATTCGCCGGTCACATCAAATACACAGTGTACAATCAATCTGGAACCGAGGAGTGTGAATCTTGAGTAAGGTTTTACGCGATATACTGAAAAATATCGATTATAGACTATATGGAGAACTTCCAAACGAAATAAACGCTATTTCAAATAATTCAAAGAAAACCACTGCCGGGGATTTGTTCTTTGCCATACGGGGCACACAAACAGATGGACATCAATACATCTCTCAGGCAATTCAAAATGGCGCTATCGCAATCGTAACGGAAGAATATCAGGAAAATATCAATATTCCACCACAGATCGTCGTGTCAAATGGTAGAACGGCGCTATCAACTGCCGCGGCAAATTATTACGATAATCCATCAAACAAATTAACTGTTATCGGCGTAACAGGCACAAACGGTAAAACCACAACCGTATATCTATTAAACATAATTTTACAAACTGCCGGGATTGCATGTGGATCAATTGGGACGCTTGGATTCTCAATTCATGATAAATTTTTCCCTATTAATTTAACTACCCCTGATTCGCTGCAATTACAGCAGATTCTTGCAAAGATGGTAGATGAAAAGATCGACGTGGTTGTAATGGAAGTATCATCCCATGCCCTATCATTGAACAGAGTTGATGATATCCAATTTACAGGAGGTGTTTTTACAAATATTTCACAAGATCATCTGGACTTTTATTTAACCATCGATAACTATGTCAATGCCAAAGTAGAATTATTCCGGAAAATAATCAAAACAGGGTTTCGTTTATCAAATATCGACGATTCTTATTCGGATAAGTTTAATGCAACTGGTGACGCGCAATTATTTACCTACTCCGTAGATTCACAGGCTGATTTCACCTGGAAAAGCGATATTAAGTATAAAACCGGAATAGAAGGAACAATTACATCCAGGAATATCTCTATTCCAATTAAAAGTTCAATGTCGGGCTATTATAATCTCAGTAATATTCTGGCTGCCTCTTCATCAGCAATCCAGTTAGGAATACAACCATCAGTTATCAGTCAGGCAATTGCAAGTGTCGATTACATTCCGGGGCGACTCCAGGAAGTTCAAATGGAAGGCTTTCCCCGAGTATTTATTGATTATGCCCATACGCCGGACGCGATCGTCAATGTGTTGAGAGCATTAAAAGACATCGTTCCATCCGATGGAAAATTAGTGACAGTTTTTGGCTGCGGCGGCAATCGCGACAAAACCAAGCGACCCAAAATGGCAAAGGCTGCCGCATCATTGTCGGATTCTGTCATCATCACTACTGATAATCCCCGCTTTGAGGATCCGGAAGCAATTATCGAAGACGCCGTCAAGGGATTCGATAAAAATGAGAACTATATAAAAATCACAGATCGAAAGGCAGCAATTCAATTTGCCATCGAGAACAGTTCAACGAAAGATATTGTCGCCATACTTGGCAAAGGACACGAAAATTATCAGGAAATTAACGGTGTTCGACATCCTTTTAGCGACGTTAAAATTGTTGAGGAACTTTTCGGAAAATAAATGATCACCGCAGAATTTATCAGAAATATTAATTTGGGATCGTTAGTTAATTTCGATGGCAGTATCTCCGATGTGACGATTGACAGTCGAAAAGTCACCGGCGGTTCGATGTTTGTTGCCCTGCCAGGAGAAAATGTGGATGGTCATAAATTTGTAAAATCCGCAACAGCAGTGGGCGCTGTTTTAAGCATCGTTTCAAAAAATTGGGCTAAACAAACAGACGTCTCGGATCTGCCCTTATGGATAGTAGAATCCCCGGAAAAAGCGCTCCAGCAGCTAGCGGCAACCTGGAGAGATCAGTTCGATATTCCGGTTCTGGCAATTACCGGAACTAACGGTAAAACGACAATAAGAATCATGTGTGAATCAATCTTGAAATACAAATATGATTTACATTCTACCAGTGGAAATTTGAACAACCACCTTGGATTGCCGCTCACCTTGCTGAGGCTAAATGAATCTCACACGTTAAGCCTTTTGGAGCTCGGCACCAATCACTTCGGAGAAATCGCTTTTCTCTGTGAATTGTGTAAACCCACTGCCGGATTAATCACTAACATTGGCTATGGACATACCGAATTTTTTGGAGATCTCGAGGGCGTCACCCGCGCAAAAGAAGAACTTTTTCAATCACTCAGTTCCAATGGAATGAGCTTCATAAACCTGAATGACCCGAATATCCGCCGAATGTCACCAAAAACTATGCAAGTGACTTATGGAATGGACATTAAAAATGGTGATTATTCCGGCACAATAACAGAATATGATAAAAACGCCTGCGCAACACTTGAAATTAACAATGAAATATCTATCAAATTAAAAGTTCCCGGGCAGGCGATGGCACAAAATGCCCTGGCGGCTGTTGCTGTCGGCAGGACTTTTAGCGTACCTGTTCACAATATTGTCGAGGCGCTTGAATCATTCCATGCTGTAAATCAACGGTTTACAGTCCAACAAACAGATTATTGCCGTATCATCGATGATGTTTATAACGCCAATCCAAACAGTACGAACGCTGCGATCGATACATTTTCTACAATGAAAGTGCCGGGAAGACGACTATTCGTATTCGGAGATATGTTCGAATTGGGCGACTTATCGGAACAATGTCATCGTGATATCGGCAAAAAAATAGTTAAATTACCAATTGATATATTATATACATATGGTCCGTTATCAATATTTACAGTCGATGAAGCGCGAAAAGCCGGCATGAAATACGTCGAGCACTATGATAATAAGATTGATCTGATCTCAGCTCTTAAACGCATTGTACAAAAGTCCGATACAATTTTAGTAAAAGGTTCCAGGGGTAATCAATTAGAAGAAATAATAGAAGGAATTCAAACATAATATGTTTTATCATTTTCTCTATCCTCTCAAAACATACATTAGCGGTTTTAATCTGTTTCAGTATATCACATTCCGAGCAGCCATGGCTGCCATTACGGCACTGTTAATCAGTTTTGTTGTGGGACCTATTATCCTGAAGCAGCTAAGAAAACACCAGATAGGAGAGATTATTCGCGAAAACGGTCCCAAGTCCCATCTTTCTAAAAAGGGCACGCCGACAATGGGTGGGATCATAATTTTATTTTCTGTGATTGTGCCGGTTTTACTATGGGCGAATTTAAAGAATATTTATATCAACCTGATTCTATTAGCAACGCTATGGATGGGCGCTGTTGGATTTCTCGATGATTATTTAAAGGTTGTTAAAAAAGTTAAAAAAGGATTGATCGCCCGTTATAAATTGATAGGTCAGATAACCCTGGGATTGATTATCGGAAGTTATTTATACTTTGCACCGGAATTTGAATCTTTAAGAGGATTTACTTCGGTTCCTTTTTTAAAAAACTTTGAAATTAATCTCGGCATACTCTATATACCTTTTGTCATACTTGTCATCACCGCCGCGTCAAACGCCGTAAATCTCACAGACGGTCTGGACGGATTAGCGTCCGGTTTAATGGGAATTATCGCTCTCACATTTGCCGTGATCGCCTATGTCTCCGGTCGTGTTGATTTCAGTCAATATCTTAATATTATTTACCTTCCGGGAAGCGGAGAATTGGCGGTATATTGTATGTCTTTTGCCGGTGGGATTCTCGGATTTCTATGGTACAACAGTAAACCTGCACAAGTATTCATGGGGGATACCGGTTCTCTGGGCATGGGAAGCGCTCTTGGAACACTTGCAATACTACTTAAAAAAGAAATTCTCTTTGCACTACTCGGTGGAATATTCGTAGCAGAGGCATTGTCTGTTTTAATTCAGGTCGGTTATTTCAAATATACAAGAAAGAAAACAGGCACAGGGAAACGGATATTTTTAATGGCTCCCCTTCACCACCATTTTGAAATGAAGGGCTTGGATGAAAGTAAAATCGTTATCCGTTTCTGGATAATCGGGATTTTGTTGGCTCTGTTAAGTCTAAGCAGTTTTAAAATACTATGATTGATCTATCATCTTTACCAATTAATTTGATTGATAAACGAGTAACCGTTCTGGGCGCCAGGTGCAGTGGTCTGGCGGCAGCATTATTACTCGCAAAGAATGGTGCGCATGTTCTTCTTTCGGATTCGGGAGACGTCACTATCCCTCTAACTGTTCAAAACGATCTTCACAAATATAATGTAACTGTGGAGACAGGTCATCACAGTTCAGAAGTATTGAATTCGGACTTTGTAGTTATCAGCCCGGGGATTCCGAACTCTGCGCCCATTGTAAAAGATATTGAATCTGCCGGTATCCCAATTGTAAGTGAAATAGAAGTTGCCTACTGGTTTATGCCCGAAGCGCAGCTAATTGCAGTTACAGGCTCGAACGGAAAAACTACCACCACGACTTTAATCTATGAAATGTTCAAAAAAACCCGGTTTGACGCCTATTGCGGCGGAAATATCGGTATCCCTTTCTCTTCGCTGATATCAGAAGCCCAAAAAGATACTGAAAAACCAAAAGTATTTATACTTGAAGTCAGCAGCTTTCAGCTGGAACGAATCATTCATTTCCATCCCAATGCTGCTATTATCCTGAATGTAACCGACGATCACATGGATCGATACGATCATGATATTTCTCTATATCTGAAAGCTAAATTGAACATCAGCCGTAACCAGAATAAAAATGATTTGTTCATTTATTTCGAAGATGATCCACTGCTTAAGAATAATTTACCAGATCTGCCACAAAAATTACCTTTCGGATTTACTACTAATCCTCAAATGCGATTCAAAACCGATATGAACAGGATATTTACTAAAGACGATCAAGCTTTTATCGTCAGGAAAGACATCGCATTATTGGGAGAACACAATCTATTAAATATACTCGCTGCGTTAAACGTTGCTGATTATTACAATCTGCCACAGAAACATATAAAAGGATTATTAAAACGGTTCAGTGGTATTGAACATCGGCTGGAATATGTCAGGACATTAGATGGCGTAGATTATTATAACGACTCAAAAGCCACGAACGTTGAGTCGGTAAAATATGCGCTTAAAAGTTTCACAAAACCGGTGATAATTATTATAGGTGGACGTGACAAGGATTCCGATTTTTCATTACTTCTGCCCTTGCTGCGGAAACATGCAAAAAAGGCAATTCTAATCGGTGAGGCAGCCGATAAAATTAAAAACGTCATTGACGGAATTATTAATTATTCACATGCGAATTCACTGGAAAATGCCGTATTGCAGGCAAAAAATGATGCGGTGGCTGGCAATGTCATTCTACTTGCTCCGGCATGCGCCAGTTTTGATATGTTCGATAATTACGAGCACCGGGGCAACGTATTTAAAACTATTGTCAATTCATTAACGGAAAGAGATTCGGATGAACGCTAAATATCACCGATCAATCGATCAGATTTACTTTATATTGACGATTATCCTGATCGGTATCGGATTTGTGATTCAATACAGCGCAAGTTCATCCCTTGCTGCCGCAAAATTCAATGATCCGGGCTTCTATATGAGAGGTCATTTTGTCCGGATCATCGCGGGATTAATCGTAGGATTATTCTTCTTACAACTAAACTACAATCATTTAAAATCAATATCCTTTTGGTTTGCGATCTCGTCTATCATTCTGCTGGTATTTACACTGATTTATAACAGAAGCAGCGAAAGTACATCTATGGCGCGCTGGATACAATTAGGGCCATTCAGTTTCCAACCGTCGGAATTAGCAAAATTTTCAGTCATATTATACTTAGCCTCTTTTTACGATCGGCACCAGGATATTATTAATGACTTTAAAAAAGGGTTCCTCCCTCCTGCAATTATTTTAACGTTTATCATAATGCTTGTCGTTGCCGAACCGGATTTCAGTACAGGCGCTGTCATAGCCGTATTAGGCATCACAATTATGATCATTGGCGGCACGAAACTGGTTCATCTATCACCTTTTATAGGACTATTTATGATATTTTCGGTTTTCACTGTAATACGGTCGCCCTATAAATTAAAACGAATAATCACAACGATCAGCGGCGAAAACGATATACAGGACGCCGGATACCAGATTCATCAATCTCTGATAACTCTTGGAAACGGCGGATTCTGGGGACGGGGTCTTGCCGGAAGCATCGAGAAAAACCTGTTTTTACCGGGGCCTCATACGGATTTCGTGTTTTCAGTTGCCGGTGAAGAATTCGGATTCATCGGAGCAACACTCCTTCTAATCTTATTCCTTCTATTATTTATACGGGGAATTCAGATATCATTCAGGGCTCCGGATATATTCGGGAACCTGATGGGTATTGGTCTTTCTATCAGTATGTTTTCATACGTCCTCGCCAATATCGGTGTCGTCTGTGGAATACTGCCGGTGACGGGATTACCATTGCCCTTTTTAAGCTACGGCGGTTCTACAATGCTCTATAATTTTGCCTGTATTGGCATCCTGTTAAACATTTCAAAAAAAATGCTGGATAAAGAAAAACCTTTAAGATTAGTGACAATACATGACTAAAGAAAAAACACAACAACCATTAAAAATATTAGTTGCCGGTGGCGGAACGGGTGGACATCTGTTTCCCGCTATTGCTCTTATGGAAGAACTTAAATCCCGATCCGCACAAATCGGTGACATCGAATTCCTATTTGTTGGCACTGAAAGAGGCTTGGAGTTATCGGTTTTAGATAACTTGCATTATCCGCTCCGAAAAATCTGGATACGAGGTTTTCAACGTGGTTATTCAATCAAAAGTATCTTGATCAACCTTTTGTTTCCCATCCGATTACTCATTAGTCTTATCCAGTCCCTGGTTATTATCAAGCAATTTAAACCTGATATCGCCATCGGAACTGGTGGATATACATCCGGTCCCCCTATGCGAATAGCGTCTATGATGAGAATTCCAGTATTCATCCACGAACAAAATGTAATTCCGGGAGCCACGACACGAATGCTTGCAAAACATGCCAGTCGGATTTATTCATCCTTTGAAGACACAAAACAGTACATAGAAAATGCAATTTGCCTTGGAACACCTCTACGACGATCTCTTGAGAGTGTCAGTCGCAAACAGGCTATTCAATTCTTTGAACTGCGTCAGAATCTAAAAACTGTATTCATTTTTGGCGGAAGCCAGGGATCACGGGCGTTGAATAACTATTGGATCAATCATCTGGAAAGTTATATTGACAAATCCCGTTGCCAATTTATCTGGCAGACAGGACAAAGCGACTATGAACATATCAAAAACATGTTTGCTGATAATCCCTGCGTACACATTACCCCATTTATTCATGAAATGGGTATTGCCTATTCCGCCGCAGATATTATTATCAGCCGCGCCGGGGCGCTCTCTCTGGCTGAACTTTGTTTATACGGCAAGCCATCAATACTGATACCTCTTCCTACGGCTGCCGGTAACCACCAGGAAATAAATGCGCGAATTATGGAAAAGGAAGGCGCCTCAATTTTGATATTACAAAAGAATCTGGATTCTGAATTATTAGACATCTCCCTTAGTTCACTAATCAATAGTGAAGAAAAACTGACAGAGATGGCTGAGCGGGCAAAAGCAATTGCAAAACCCGATTCTGCAAAATTAATTGTGGACGATATATTAAGAACAATGGAAGAATATGTTCGGAAAAATTAAACATATCCACTTTATCGGAATCGGAGGTATCGGAATGAGCGGTATCGCCGAGCTGCTCAATCACTGGGGATTTGCCGTCACCGGATCCGATGTCAAATATTCGGATAATGTTGCGCGCCTGGAAAAATCAGGAATCCGGATATTCATTGGACATCATGCTGAGAACCTGCAAAAATGCGACGCCGTCGTGTACACTTCAGCCGTTGATTCTTCGAATCCGGAATCCAACAAGGCTCTTAAACTCGGAATACCGATAATCAAACGCGCCGAGGTGCTGGGTGAAATTCTCCGTCTCAGACCCAACAGTATCGCCATTGCCGGCACACATGGTAAAACAACGACCACATCACTGATCGGACACATGTTTACAGAAGCAGGTCTGGATCCTATCATCATTTCCGGTGGCGTGATCAAAGGATTGGGATCCAACATCCGAATTGGGTCCGGTGATACAATAATCGTCGAAGCAGATGAATTTGACCATTCATTTTTACAATTATATCCGACACATATCATTATCACTTCTATCGATCCGGAACACCTTGATATTTATAAAACACTGGAAAATATAAAAGCGAACTTCATCAAGTTTGCGAACAGGGTGCCCTTCTATGGAAAACTGATCGTAAATGCCGGTGATGAAAATATCAGGTCGATATTATCCAAATTTACAGTTCCGACACTTCAATATTCTCTCGATAAGTCAGGCGATATACGGGCGGAAAATTTACATTTATCAAAGACGAACAGTCAAATCGATATAGTATTTAAAGAAAAATGTCTGGGAACTGTCAATCTCCCGCTTCCCGGTTTGCATAATGTAGAAAATGCATTGTCCGCCATTGCAGTCGGACTGGAATATGACATTGATTTTAGTATTATCAAAAATGCAATAGAGACATTTAAAGGTGTCGAACGCAGGTTTGATATCATACATCAAAGCGATGAATTAATGTTGGTTGATGATTATGCTCACCATCCCGGCGAAATTAAGGCGACCCTTACTGCCGCAAAACAGGGTTGGGATCGTCGGATAATTGCAGTCTTTCAACCCCATTTATACAGTCGCACCAAGGTATTTTATAAAGAATTTGCCCAGGCGCTTCATCTTGCCGATATAATCATTCTGCTTGATGTTTTTCCGGCTCGGGAAAAACCCATTTATGGTGTTTCTGGTAAATTAATCGACGGCGTTCTTCGTACAACGGGACATTCAAATGTACATTATTTCCAGAAAATGAGTGATGTTCCGGATTTTATTAAATCGATATATCGGAATGGGGATATGATCATTACCCTTGGAGCGGGGGATGTCAACAAATTACATAAACCCTTTAAAGAAATCTTATGCAATCATGATCGCTAAGCGACAACATATATTGAATAGGTCATATTCAGGGTTTCCGTATTTTTGGGGGGCAATCATATATAATGCTGGCTCAATGATACTGAAATTCAGGTCATTAAGAATATGGTTCAGTATGGGAGCCCTGAGTTTCCTATTCAGAGATACCGGTTATTATATCGGAACTGTAAAATGATAAAGTCACAAGATCAACAGATTAAAACCATTTTAAAACGAACCGGGCAGGTATCACTTATCATCCTGATCGTTTCTGTATTCGGAATGTTGATTCACGGATCAAATTCCTGGTGTAACTATATTAAGCTCTTTGACGTGGTCAATATCCAAACTACCGGAAATAGAATTTTAAGTGACCAGGACATATTTCAGATCGCTAATGTTCGAATCGATACATCCATAAATTCAATAAATCTATCTGAAATACAGGACAGGTTAGAAAAAAACCCGTTTATAAAAGCCGCCGCCGTAAGCAGAGAATTCCCTAATACATTGAACATACTCATCAGCGAACGTATCCCCATATGTTATATTAACCATTCCAATCTATTCCTGATTGATGCTGAAGGAATTATTTTACCGTTACCCGGTCAACCACTTGGCGTCAATTTACCGGTGATTTCCGGATTTGAACATGACTCACTCAGCTATTTTCCGGGGTATTACGTCCCCAATAAACATGTTTTAGATGTTGTTAATATCATCCACTCGACATTGCTGTCAACCCCGGATTTGTATTCGGAAATATCAGAAATACACTGTTGGAAAGATAGGAGCTGCATCCTCTATACTATTAAAAGCGGAACACCAATATTCCTGGGTACCCGGGATTTATCTGATCAACTCAATATTTTAGCTCATTTCCAAAACAGACTTCAGGGAAAGCGCAATTTGAGCGACTATCAATACCTTGACTTGCGTTGGGCTAAACAGATCGTTGTAAAAGAAAGACTTTCATAGGATAAACCAATGAAAATAAGAAACAGAATCATTACCGGTGTCGATATCGGAAGTAGTAAAACCTGTGCATTAATTGCCGAAATCGATCAGGAAAAAAACATCCCGGTGATTAAAGGTTATGGATCAGTCGATTCAAAAGGTCTAAAAAAAGGGGTTGTTGTTAATATCGAGGAGCTAAGCCGCACAATCAGCCAGGCAATCAGCGATGCTGAAAAAATGGCGGGAAGCAATGTATCCGGGTGCTACGTTAGTATCAGCGGGGATCACATTCGCAGCATGAACACCCGGGGAATGATAGCAATTTCCAGAGATGCAAGAACCGGGATGGGCGAAGCCAGAGAAATCGAACAGGAAGATATTGAAAGAGTTATCGAGCATACCAGATCTGTGCCATTGCCTGTTGACCGGCAAATTCTGCATGTTATGCCACAGGAATTTATCGTTGACGAACAAAACGGGATAAAAAATCCAATCAATCTACTCGGCAGGCGACTTGAAGTAAAAGTTCACCTGACCACATACAGCACAACGGTCGCCTCAAATTTATCACGATGCTTTAAAAATGCTGAATTATCCATCAATGGTTTCATTCTTCAATCCCTGGCTTCTTCACATAGTGTGTTAACACCAAGCGAAAAAGAGCTTGGTACAATTTTAATTGATATTGGAAGCGGAACGGTTGATGTAATTGTTTTTAAAGATGGTGGTATCCATCATACGGGTGTCGTTAATTTTGGCGCTCAAACAGTGACCAGCGACGTCGCATATTTATTGCGGATTCCCATTGATGCAGCTGAAAAAATCAAAAAGTCTCACGGTTATGCCCTTGCCAAACAGGCTGATAAAGAAGCGTTTTTTAAGATAGAAAGCATGGGCAACCGTCCTCCACGCGAGGTCCCGATCATTAAACTTGCCCAATTTATCGAACCCAGAATGGAAGAAATTTTACGGGAAGCCTATATGGAAGCTAAAAAGGCGGATCTCCCCCTGATAAATATCCCTTCTGTCGTTCTGACTGGTGGCGGAGCATTGATAAAAGGTAGCGAAGAGTTGGCAGAATCAATTTTTAACATACCCGTTCGAATCGGGAATCCCATGGGTTTTAGCGGTTTCGAAGAGGAACTGAATAATCCCGGATATGCAGCCGCCATCGGACTGCTTAAATATGCGATGGAAGACACTAACTACCATAAATCAGATCATAAGATATCACAGGGTTGGATATCCAAAACCTGGGGTTGGATCAAAAATGTAACAGAAAATGTAATGTAATTAATAATATGTGGAGGAAATCATGTTATTTGAGTTTGACGACTTAGCCAATCAACAAGCAAAATTAAAAGTTATCGGTGTCGGAGGAGGCGGTGGTAATGCAATCAACCGTATGATTGAATCCGGACTAATCGGCGTCGATTTCATTGCGATTAACACTGATGCGCAGGATTTGGATAATAACCTCTCCCCTACTAAAATTCAGATCGGTAAAGATTTGACTCGCGGTTTGGGCGCCGGCGCTGTGAAAGAAATTGGTAAAATGGCTATTGAAGCCGACCGACAACCTACGGTTAATTCAATCAACGGCGCTGACATGGTCTTTATCACTGCCGGAATGGGCGGCGGAACAGGTACCGGGGCGTCTCCGCTGATCGCTAAATTAGCAAAAGATCAAGGTTGTCTGACCGTTGGAATTATAACAAAACCATTCCATTTTGAAGGTCCAAAAAGGATGCAGCGCGCCGAAGAAGGTATCCGTGAACTACGCGACAATGTCGATACGCTCATTGTGATTCCTAATCAACGCCTTCTCAGCATCGTTGACAGAAAAACATCTATTCGTCAGGCGTTTCAGACAGCTGATAGTGTATTATACCAGGCAACAAAAGGTATTTCCGATTTAATTAACCGTCATGGCATCATCAACCTGGATTTTGCCGATATTAAAACCATAATGAAGAATAAGGGGGACGCCATCATGGGTACCGGACTGGCAACCGGTGAAGAACGCGCAGTCCTTGCGGCGCAGCAGGCAATCTCCAGCCCGCTGCTGAATGATATGAATATTCGTGGCGCAAACGGTCTCTTGATTAATGTGACCGGTGGCGAAGACTTGAATTTATTTGAAGTCGATGAAGCCTGTAAGATCATCACCGAAGAAGCAGGAAGCGATGCCGATATAATTATCGGCGCAGTTATAGATGAAAAAATGTCTGACAAAATTATGATTACTGTAATCGCAACCGGTTTTGGAAACAATAATCGTTCGACTTATCGTAATTCTGACTCTATAATTATATCTACAAAAGAAGAGTTATTCGCCGAAGAAATTTCAGCGGCAAGAAAACATAAGAATAATGAAAATATTGAAATTGAAGACAAATTAATTGCCGAACCGGCGCTGAAATTATCATTTGAAGATGATGAGAAGAGTTTTATTGAAAATGTCACCGACATGAATGATAAAAATATTCCTGCAATACTCCGCAAAATGATGAAACGTTAGCCTCTCTCCACATCTGATAAAAAGAGCCCCTGTTTTAACACAGGGGCTCGATTTTTTTTTATTTGAAAAAACCTTCAGACCGCTTTTTGAATATTCCCTTTTTTCAAACAGGAAGTACAAACTTTGGCGGTACGTACCGTACCCTTTTCAACGATCCTTATTTTCTGTAAGTTCGGTTCCCATCTGCGTCTTGTTTTATTGTGGGCGTGACTCACATTATTACCATAAATCGGCTTCTTGCCGCATATTTCACATACTTTTGACATGATTTCGTACTCCTTAAAAACCCGTGGAATTTGGGTATTATTCTTTAGAATGTCAATTCTTTTTGAAACCAATATGAGTAAATATTTTTTATATCTTTGACACTGGTTGTTCAGATAAGTCTTAATTAAATTTATTATATGAAAATTGGAGATATACAAATTTCAACCCCTGTATTCCTGGCGCCAATGGCAGGCTACACCGATTCGCCATTCAGACAGTTATGTAAAGAAAAAGGAGCAGGTGTAGTTTATACCGAATTTGTGAGTTCAGAAGGCATTATCAGAGGCTCTGAAAAGAGCTTCGATTATTTACAGTTCTTGTCATCCGAGAGACCAGTCGGGATTCAATTGTTCGGACACAACCCCAATTCCATGGCTGAAGCCGCGAGATATATCGAGGAACATTTCAAGCCAGATATCATTGATCTTAACTTCGGATGTTCCGTCAGAAAAGTCGTCAAAAAAAATGCCGGCGCCGCTCTTCTGAAAGACCTTGACTTGCTGGCGGAAATTGCCCGAAAAGTCGTTAAAGCAGTTAAAACACCGGTAACAGCCAAAATCCGGTCAGGCTGGAATCATCAATCAATTGTTGCCCTGGAAGTCGCAGATATTTTGGAATCCGCGGGAGTACAGGCGCTGACCATCCATCCGCGAACTGCATCCGACGGATATAAAAATCAAGCGGATTGGCAAATAATCAGGCAGTTAAAACAATCACTGAAAATTCCGGTAATCGGCAATGGAGATATTAAAATAGCGGAAGATGCAATCCGGATGTTCGACTTTACAGGTTGTGACGCCGTAATGATCGGCAGAGGATCATTTGGAAATCCATGGATCTTCCAGCAAACAAGCACACTGTTATCGGGAAAAACATCTTATTACATTCCAGATCTATCAGACCGGCTCAATATGCTCCTCCATCATATCAAGATCGAAAGAAAATACTATGATGATAGCCATGTCAACCGGATTATGAAGAAATTCTATCGCTGGTATGTCCGGGGATTCTCCAATGCATCGAACATACGAAATCAGCTGATCAATTCTAAATCCCTTACAGATACTATTTATATCATTGAGTCGGTAAAACAGAATATATAACAATCCACATGTTAAAACATGGAGCTATCTCAATATTAATTGATTATTGGAGCTATTCAAAAGATTTTAGACTTTTTCATACTAAAGTGTCCAATATCCAATTAAATATATTCATGATTAAGCCACGTCAACCCAAAATATCTCAAACCTCCTTTTAATAATCGACCTACGGTTT
>JAHIOG010000541.1 GCA_018895675.1 bacterium | reverse complement strand
CATTATTTACTAAACCCTCTATACTGATAGTACCTGCTTGCCTGATATGGTTTATGCTTGTGCATGAACAAACCTGTGTCTTTTGAACAGCATTTCACTGGCAAGATCTAAGAGGTATAAAAATGGGGCGCCAATACGCTGGGGGTGACACACATGGCAATTGAAACGAGAATCGAAGGGAATAAGCTCATCATCACTTGCGACCTGGAAAAGCCTACGCCAAGCGCATCGGGGAAAACGCTTGTAGTAGCCAGCACAAGAGGCAATATAAAAACATCCTGCATGGTAGAAGGGAAACCATTAACAATCGGGCTGAACGCCTATATTCCCAAATAGTGAAAACTTTTAAATGGGATGTGTTGTCCCTAATAATAAGATTTGCTATCATTACATTGAATTAAATGGCAGTCTACGGATTATCCCTTAAAGCATAGGGGGAATGTGATGTCTGACATATTTATAAGCAAGACTCAATTCTTAAAAGGTCTCCAATGCCTTAAATCTCTATACCTGCATAAATACCACCCCGAATTAATGGATGAAGTCTCTGAATCACGTGAAGCAGTATTCCAGAGTGGAAAGGATGTAGGAGTTCTTGCAAGAGGACTATATCCTGGTGGCGTTGAGATACTCTTTGATAGTAACAATTTTGCCAAACAACTTGAATTAACAAAAGCAGAAATAGACGGTGGAGCTGAAATCATTTATGAGCCAGCATTCTCCCATGACGGCTTATTCATAAAGGCAGATATTTTCAAGAAAGGTGGCAGAGGATGGGAACTCTACGAGATAAAAAACTCCACAAAAATTAAAGCTGAAGCCTTTCATTTAGAAGATGTTGCCTTCCAATATTATGTGCTCAAAGAAAATGGTTTGTCTATTTCAAAAGCATATTTAGTGCATATCAATAACCAATATGAAAGACAGGGAGACATAGAGGTAGATAAGCTTTTTACCATCAATGATGTAACAAAGGATGTTAAAGACATACAGAAGAAAATTAAAGAGCATATTAATATTCAAAAAAATATTTTGAATGGAAAAATGCCAAAAATAGACATTGATAAATATTGCTCAGATCCGTATGATTGTGAGTTTCTGGGACATTGTTGGGAGCATATCCCTGAAGAATCGGTTTTTGACTTAAAAGGCAGAGGTATTAAGCAATTCGAGTTATACCAAAAAGGAATCATACACCTCAAAGATGTTCCGATAAAGCTCTTGCCTTTGGCTGCTCAGCTACAGGTAGATTGTGCTCTCAATAAGAAATGTGTCATGAGTAAAGCTGCATTGAGAGATTTCTTAGATTCCCCTTGGTATCCACTCTATTTTCTCGATTTCGAGACATTTACAAGTCCTATCCCGCTGTATGATGGAACAAAACCCTATCAGAAGATCCCGTTTCAATATTCCATTCATTATTTAGAAAAAGAAGGTTCCAACCTAAAACATCATGCGTTTCTTGCAGTCCCTAACACTGATCCCCGAAAAGAAATTGCAGTTAATTTAATACAACAAATTCCTAAAAACGCATGTGTGATTGTATACAACATAGGTTTTGAGAAGTCAGTGCTGAATAGCCTTAAAGCTTGGTTCCCAGAATATGAAGACAATATAGATGGCATCATTAATAACCTGCATGACCTAATGATTCCATTTAAAAATCAGCATTTCTATTCGTGGCAGATGAAGGGGTCTTATTCGATCAAGGCAGTCCTCCCAGTGCTTGTACCCGAGCTCAGCTATGAAGGAATGGAAATCAGTGATGGAGATATGGCAATGTTAGCTTACAAGAAAATGTGTGAGTCCACAGATCCCTCTGAAATTGAGGGCATCCGTAAAGCACTTCTTGAATATTGCAAGCTTGATACATTAGGAATGGTAAGGATTTTGGAGGCATTAAAGAACTTCTGAAAAAATAATCTTTGTAGGATTTAAAAGAAATGAAAAAGAAAGTAACAAAAAATAGTAAAAGAGCGAAAAATACCCAAAAATCTTCTCACCATAAAATTAATATCGTAGAACAACAAAAAACCATTGAGACCTCAATGGAAGTTCATGACTTAGGAGAAGCTGGTTGTATTATTTGTCAAGATTGTTATGAAGAAAATAATAAACTAATTTGTGAGAGGTGGAATAAGATAGTAGAGGAAAATGATTATTGCGATTCTTTTGTTCCCCGTCCATGAATACTCAAATGTCAAAAAACAAGATAAAGAGTCATAAAGATGTAGAGAATATATTCCACAGAGCAATGATTGGTGTATATGAAAGTGCTTTGCGTGAATGCAGATATAACGCTACGAGATTCATACAAATGGTTCAGAATCATGGAGGGGTAGAGTCTGCCAAAATACTTCTCCACACCCCAGGTTTTCAATATGGATTTACAGAACTATGGCAATGTGGATGTCTGAGATTAACAATGGAAGCACTTGTCATTCAACCACAATATGCTGCTCTATTCACACAGGAAGAAATAGAAATTACAAGAACGAGATTAGAGGAATGTGGTTATTTTTCTAATAATGAATCATAATTTAATTGATGGTATAGAAGGAGGATTTTCAAAATGTCTTATGAAAGACCCATAACAATCAAAGAAGCTATTGAAAGTATATATAGAAAGAAATATTTATTACCAGCCATTCAAAGAGAATTTGTATGGGAACCTGAGCAAATATCACGTCTGTTTGATTCATTGATGAGAGATTATCCTATCGGTTCCTTCTTGTTCTGGTTTGTTGAAAAGCAACATAGCAAAGATTTTCAATTTTATGAGTTCATTAGAGCGTATCATGAAAATGATAATACACATAATCCAAAGGCTAATATAAGTGGAGAGGATGATATTACAGCAATTCTTGATGGTCAACAACGATTAACATCCCTATATATAGGGTTAAAGGGTTCATATGCATATAAACTTCCTTATAGAAGATGGGATGATGTGTATGCATTTCCCGAAAGGCATTTGTATCTTAATTTACTTGGCAAACCTAAAGAGAATGAACTTGAATATGATTTCCAATTTCTTACAAGAGAAGAAGCTAAGTCTAATAATGAT
>JAHIOG010000540.1 GCA_018895675.1 bacterium | reverse complement strand
GTTTTGTCCTAAATTGGATCCCACCATAAATCAGTACATTCAAAAACTGGCCGAGATTTTTAAAATCCACAATATCAAATCCGTAACAATCGCAAGGATGGAAGTTCCCTGTTGCGGCGGTATGGAAGTCATCATACAACGTGCATTAGATATGGCAAAAAAATCAAAGATGGTCAAAGTCAATATCATCTCTATTCAGGGAAAAATCCAATAATGAGGAAAAATCATGAATCAATCTCAGGAAATTTCAAAAGGACAATTAATGGCATTATTAGACTATCAAAATAATGCTGTTGTCAGCCGGGAGTTACTCAACAAACCAACCGGCACAGTAACCTTATTCGCTTTTGACCGGGATCAGGGATTAAGCGAACATTCCGCGCCTTTCGACGCACTGGTGCAAATTTTAGAAGGAGAAATGGAAATCCGGATTTCCGGTCAGTCCCATTCCGTTCATACTGGTGACTATATCGTCATGCCGGCAAACGATCCCCATGCTTTAAAAGCTCAAACACCCGTTAAAATGTTATTAACCATGATAAAATCATAACAAGGAGGAACCCATGAGTATGTTTTGCTATCAATGTCAGGAGACAGCCAAAAACGTTGGATGCGCTTTGCGGGGTGTCTGTGGAAAACAGGAATCCACAGCCAACTTACAGGATCTGTTGATTTATGTATTAAAAGGTATTTCGGTTATTACAGAAACCGCTAACGACACAGACCCCCGTATTGGATTATTCATCGCTCAATCATTATTTTCAACTATCACTAACGCAAACTTTGATGACAAAGCTATCGAAACACAAATCAGGAAGGCATTAAAAATCCGGGATGAATTAAAAAATAAACATGCTTCGATTATTAACGATGAACTTCCAGAATCCGTTTTCTGGTATAGCGAGTTAGTTGAAGAATTTCATCAAAAAGCCCTTGAAGTAGGCGTACTTTCCACCGCAAATGAAGATGTCCGATCACTTCGAGAACTGCTAACTTATGGTTTGAAGGGTATTGCAGCTTATGCCGATCATGCCGCCATGCTAGGTCACGAAGACCAGGGAGTATATGCATTTCTGACTGAAGCCCTGGCGTCTACAACCAAAGAACTAACTGTCGATGAAATGGTCGCTCTCGTTCTCAAAGCCGGGGAAACCGCCGTTAATACCATGGCGCTGCTCGATAAAGCTAACACTTCCACTTACGGAAATCCCAAAATCACAAAGGTCAATATCGGCGTACGGAATAATCCCGGAATTCTTATCTCCGGTCACGACTTAAAAGACATGGAAGAATTACTGAAACAGACCGAAGGAACCGGCGTCGATGTTTATACTCACAGTGAAATGCTGCCGGCGAACTACTATCCCACATTCAAGAAATATAAGCATTTTGCAGGCAATTACGGCAATGCCTGGTGGAAACAGAGCGTCGAATTCGAATCATTTAACGGACCAATCCTGATGACCACAAACTGCATCACGCCGGTCAAAGATTCCTATAAAAATCGGATATTTACTACCGGTATGGCTGGTTATCCCGACGTTAAACACATTCCCGATCGCGTTAACGGTAAACCTAAGGACTTCTCCGAAATTGTTGAACTGGCCAAGAAATGCCAGCCGCCAAGAGAAATCGAAACCGGGGAAATCGTCGGCGGTTTTGCACACAACCAGGTTTTTGCTTTAGCCGATAAAATTGTTGCCGCTGTGAAATCGGGCGCCATAAAACGCTTTGTGGTAATGGCAGGCTGTGATGGTCGTCAGAAAGGTAGAAGTTATTATACCGAATTTGCGGAAAAACTTCCCAAAGACACTATAATTCTTACGGCGGGTTGTGCAAAATTCCGCTACAACAAACTGAATCTGGGCGATATCAGTGGGATTCCAAGAGTTCTTGACGCAGGGCAGTGTAATGATTCCTATTCGCTTGTATTAATAGCACTCAAACTCAAAGAAGCATTTGGACTTGAAGATATCAATGAATTGCCAATTGTCTATAATATTGCATGGTATGAACAGAAAGCTGTTGCCGTATTACTTGCTCTTCTTCACCTTGGCGTGAAAAAAATTCATCTCGGTCCGACTCTTCCGGCTTTCCTGTCACCTACAGTTCTAAATGTACTGGTTGATAAATTCG